>SVCL01000140.1 GCA_015058405.1 Clostridium sp. | reverse complement strand
TTAGTGCAACTAATTAGTTTATGTATATACTATTAGTTTTATCCAAAGAGGCAAAAATGATACTGAAAAATTTGAGTGATATAAAAAATCTTGGTCTTAGAGACCTTGATATATAAGGGTTAAGAAATATGATTAACCCTAGAAATTTAATAAAAAAAGGTAAAAAAATAAATAAAATAATATTAAACGAAAGAAAATAATATGAAATAAATAAAAAAATAATCGACAATATAATGCATGTTCAAATGAAAAAAATATGGTATAATGATAAAAAGTTACAAATTTGTATTTGAAATTAATAAGTATTAAATTGGGGGGCTAAAAGTGAGTGATTATTTTTTAAACAAAATAATGAAAAATTTAAATTCATATCCTCAACTGCTTGAATTGCCATATGATAATAAAATAGTTAATGTTAAAAGCAGAAGTTTAAAGAGATATGAAAAAATATTAGACGAAAAAATAAACGATAAGTTATTAGAATTTTCTTTAGAAAAGAAATTAGATAAGAATATTGTGTTATTTACAGCTTTATTAGTTTTATTAAATCGTTATACAGCACAAGAAGATATAATAGTACAATACTGTAAAGATGTTGAAGAAAATGTATTTTTTGAAGCTAATTTTACAGAATGTAATAACTTTTTAGATGCTGCCATTAGTGTAGAAAAAACATTTAAGGAAACTAAGGAATCAGATTGGAGTTATATAAATAATTCTGAGGTGTCTTTTTCATTTTGTGAAGCAACTGATAATTATGATTATAATAATTATTTGAAAAAAAATATAGATATAATGCTTGTTATTAAAAAGGAAGAACAATTAAAATTTGAATGGTTATATAATGAATTCTTATTTAAATCAGATACAATAGAAAGAATGAGTGCTAATTTTAATAATTTATTATTAAATTGCATGGAAAAGAGTGAAGAAGATTTCGGAACTTTTAGATTTTTAAGTGAAGATGAGGAAAAAATAATTAATAGCTTTTTTCAATATCAAAATTATCCACAAAAATCTATTGTAGAACAATTTCAAGATCAAGTAAAAGTGCATAAAGATAAAGTTGCAGTTAGATTTGGGGATAAAGAAATTACATATAAAGAATTAGAGGTACAATCAAATAAGGTTGCAAATCTATTAAAAGAAAAAGGCTGTTTAAAAAATGATAATGTAGCAATATTATTAGATAGATCAATTGAAATGATAACATCTATATTAGGAGTGTTGAAGGCAGGAGCTGCCTATGTTCCTATTGATCCATATTTCCCTCAAAAAAGAATAAGTTACATATTAAATGATAGTAAGCCAGAAATAGTGATTACAGTTAATGAATATGCTGATAAGTTTTTAAATGGTTATCAAAAGAAAAATATATGTTTAGATGGACAAGGTGAAAATTTAAATGAATGTTCAATAGATTGTCCTAAGTATGATGGCACATTAGATGATGTGGCTTACATAATATATACATCAGGTTCTACTGGTAAGCCTAAGGGAACTATTATGACACAGCGAGGAGTAAGTAATTTAGCTGTCTGTGATATATTAGGAATACATTCTGAAAGTCGTGTTCTTCAATTTTCTACATTTTCATTCGATGCATCAATATTGGGAGTATTCTGCAGTTTGCTTAAAGGAGCCACATTAGTTATTGCTTCTAAAGAACAATCTCTTGATCCAAACTTATTAATAAAATTGTTAGATGAAGAAAAAATAACTTTTACCTTATTATCTCCATCTTTAATTAGTCAATTACCTTTAGAGGCTGGTAGGCACTTAGAGGTACTTGTTTCAGGGGGAGAGGAGTGCCCAGCAGCTTTAGCTAAAAAGTGGGGAAGTCGTGTTAATTTTGTTAATCTATATGGTCCAACAGAAGCTACTGTTTGTGTAACTGGATGGTCATCAAAGTATGCAATGAATATACCAGAAACTATACCTATAGGTTTTCCATTGCCTAATGCAAGAATATATATTTTAGATAAATATAAAAATAAGGTACCAATAGGAGTTAAAGGTGAAATATACATTTCAGGACCAATGTTGGCAAAAGGATATTTAAAAAATGATGTTATGACAGAAAAGAGTTTTGTGGATAATCCTTTTGAGGAAAATTCAAAAATGTATAAGACAGGAGATTTAGGGCGTTTTCTTACAAATGGCGATATTGAATTTTATGGAAGAATAGATAAGCAAGTAAAAATAAGAGGATATAGAATTGAAATTGGTGAGATAGAGTCTGTATTGATGAATAATGCCTTAATTAGAGAGGCAGTAGTTAATCCTATAGTAGATAAAGAAGGAGAAACTAAGTTAGCTGCATATATAGTTACTTATAAGAAAACTGATAAGAGTGTTATTTGGAAGTATGTAAAAGAGGTTTTACCTAATTATATGCTACCATCATTTATTGTATTTTTAGATGAATTACCTAAGGCTCCTACAGGAAAAGTAGATCGAAAAATACTACCAGATCCTCAAGAATACATGGAAGAAGAAGGTGATTATGTAAAACCAATTACTGAGTTACAGAAGGTATTAAGTGATATATGGGATGATGTATTAAAGGTAAAAAATAATGGTATTTATGATGACTTCTTTGAAAGAGGGGGGCATTCTCTTAAAATTACTCAATTAGTTTCAAGAATTAACAACAAATTTAATACAAAGCTGACTATTGCAGAAGCCTATGAAAGACCTACAATTGCTAAGTTAGAATCTTGGCTTATTGAAAATGGAGTAAAAGATGTATATAAACAAGGTGATTATATAGGTATAAAGAAGGTAGAAGGAAGAAATATATTTGAGCTTTCAGAAGTACAAAAAGGGGTATGGCATTTTGAACAGTTAGGAATAAAGAAGAATTTATATAACATAGTTGTTTGTTTCGAGATTCAGGAGGATATAAAAGAAGATTTATTTATAGAAGCGTTTAATAAAGTAGTAGAGAGACAATCTTCTTTAAGAACTAATTTTTCAATTGTAAATGGAAAAGCAGTTCAAATAGTATCTGATAAAGTAGTAGTAGATTTTGAGGTTTTAAAAGATATAGATGAAGAAAATCTCAATAATATTATAAAAAGTGAAAATGAATATGAATTTAATCTAGAAAAAGAACAACTTTTTCATTCTAAACTAATAACTTTAAGTGATAAAAGAAAATATTTCTTGTTTAATTGTCATCATATTATTTTTGATGGATGTTCATTACAAATATTATTAAAAGAAATAAACCAGTTCTATGATATTTTAGATAAAAATGATAATTCTTTAATGACCAAGTTACCTTGTAATTATGGAGATTATATTGAGTGGAGAAAAGAATTATCTAAAACAGAGGAGTTTAAATCTCATCAGGAATATTGGATAAATGAGCTTAAAGATAAAATTAAAGATATAGAATTACCTACGGACTATAAGAGACCAAGACAGCTTACATATAAAGGTGGGGTAGTAAGTATACAAATAGATGAACAATTGTGCAAGTTGGTAAAAGATTTAGCTGGAAAATATAAAGTAACAGAATATACAGTGTTTTTTACATGTTTATTCTTAATGATGCATTGCTATAACAAAGAAGATGAAATGATTATAGGAACTACTGTATCAGGACGTTCACATTCAGATATAGAAGGGGTAATAGGAATGTTTACTAATACTGTTCCTATATATGTGAATTTAGCTCAATGTAATACATTTGTTGATGTCTTAAATAATGTTAAGGATAAACTATTAAAGGCATTAGAAAATCAAGATTTTTCATTTGAAAAATTAGTAGAAAAATTAGCTCCAAAGAGAGAGTTAAATCGTCATCCAATTTATTCTGTAGTATGCTCACAAGAAAATTTAGAGAATATTGATGAAGATTCAACAATAAGGTTTTCTTCAATAAATACATCTGTAGAAACGTCTAAATTTGATTTGACACTTTCTATTAATGAAAATAAGGAAGGCTTTAAGGTAAATATAGAATATAGTAAAGATTTATTTAGTGAAAAAACTATTAATCGCATGCTTAAAGATTACATAGAAATACTTTCAATAGGTGTATCAAATCATACTATAGATTTACCAGGATTATATAGTAAATGTTTGAATAAATATTTTTATTGCAGTATTAATGAAGACGATAGAGAAAAAAATTATACTCAGATAGAATGTGTTAAGGATTTATTTGAAAAACAAGCTGAGAAATTTTCGGAAAATATAGCTGTTAAATTTAAGGATACAGAAATTACATATAAGGAACTTAATGAAAGAGCTAATTGTCTTGCACATTATTTAATTAAAATGGGTGTAGGGCAAGAATCTAGAGTTTTAATTATAATGGAACGTTCAATAGATATGATTGTTGGAATACTTGGAATTATAAAGGCTGGTGGAGCATACGTTCCGATTGACCCTAATTATCCAAAAGAAAGAATAAGTTACATTATGGAGGATAGTGAAGCTAAGCTACTTATAACTCATAGTCAATTAAAAGACAATGAATCAATATTAGATTTTAAGAATAGTGTGTTAATTATTGATGAAATAGAAAATGATAAGCAAGAAAAAAGTAATCCTATAATAAAAAATTCTATAAACGATCTTCTTTATGTAATTTATACATCAGGTTCTACCGGAAGACCTAAAGGAGTTATGGTTACTAATTCTAACTTAGCTAGATTAATGTATGTAACTCAGCCACTTTATAAATTTAATAATAATGATGTATGGACAATGTTTCATTCATTCTGTTTTGACTTTTCAGTATGGGAAATGTATGGAGCTTTATTACATGGTGGAAAGCTAATAGTTTTAACAAAGATAGTTGCACAAGATTCAGAGGAATTTTTGAATTTATTATGTAATGAAAAAGTTACAGTATTAAATCAGACTCCATCTGCATTTTATCGTTTAATGGACCAAATGGAAAAGAAAGGTGAAAATTGTGATTTAAGCAATCTAAGGTATGTTATATTTGGGGGAGAAGCATTAGATTTTGCCAGACTAAAAATATGGTTTAATAAATATCAAAATAATACCCAATTAATAAATATGTATGGTATTACAGAAACTACAGTACATACTACATATCGTAAAATTACTTTAGAAGATACTGATTATATGTGGAAAGGAAGCCCTATAGGTAAGCCACTTTCTGATCTTAAAATTGCAATTCTTGATAAGGATTTTAATCCGGTTCCATTTGGAGTAACAGGTGAGATGTATGTATCAGGAGCCGGGGTTGCTCGTTGTTATTTAAATGATAAAGAAAAGACGGATAAGGTATTTTTGAATGGACTAGATATAGATAATAATAAATTACGTTGGTATAAAACTGGAGATTTGGCTAGATTTAACAATAAGAATGAATTAGAGTATATGGGCAGAGTTGATGAGCAAGTAAAGATTAGAGGATTTAGAATTGAGTTAAAAGAGATAGAGAAAGTTATGCTAAAACATAAGGATGTAAAAGAATGTATAGCATTAGTAAATGTTGATAATCTAGGTGATAAACAGATAGCTGCTTATATTGAATTTAATGAACATATTGATAATAAAGAATTAAGACAGTATGCAAAGAAATACTTGCCTGATTATATGATACCAGCATATTTTATTCCTATTGATGAAATACCATTAACATCAAATGGAAAAGTGGATAAGAAGAAGTTACCTTTACCTAATAGTTATAGAAGTGAAGAATTTGTTGAGGCAAGTACGAAAATTGAGAAAGAGTTAGTAGAAATATGGAAGAGTATTTTAGGAAAAGATGAAATAGGAATAACAGATAATTTCTTTGAAATAGGTGGACATTCTTTAAAGGTTATTGATTTAATAAATCAAATAGAAGAAAAATTAGATATAAAATTGAAGTATATAAATATTTTTGAAATGCCTACTATATTAGAATTGGCAGAGCTTATAGAATCTAAATCAAATAATATAACAGAATGTGGAATGAAATATATGTATGATTTAGAAATAGGAGATGAAGTTGTAACAATTTATATTGATGAAGAAGAATATAAGAAAAATGGCATTCCAGATGATGCGATAAATATCAGGATTTATAGTGAGGATTAAAGGGGGCTAGAGTTGTGGCAATTGTTGTAAAGTATAAAGGGGCTACGTTGTCATTTGATAAGATACCAACAAAATTAGAAATTCAAGCAGAATATAATAGAATAAGTAATTCGATTAAACATGAGGAGAAAGAATTTTATTCTTTAACTCCTGCACAACAGCAATTGTGGGTTTTCGAAAATTTAGAAGATAAAAGTAATGCTTATAGCATTCCTATGCTTTATAAAATAAATGGAAAATTAGATATTGATAATTTGAAAAAATCATTGCAATTTATGGTTAATCGTCATTCTGTATTACGTAGTAATTTTATAGTAAATGAAGAGGTTCCAGTTCAAGTTGTATCTAATAGTATGAATTTAGATACAGTTGTGGTTGATTTCACTAAAGTTGATAAAAAAGAGCTTAAAATTGAAAGATGTATTAAAGAGGAAGTTGATGAAGGATTTTCATTAACTGAAGGAAAATTAATTAGAAGTAAAATTATAAAAGTGGATAAAGATTGTAATTATTTATTATTAAATATTCATCATATTATTTTTGATGGATGGTCTCAAGATATATTTATGAAAGAATTATCACAAATATATGATTCATTTGTAAAAGGAGAAGACATAGAATTAAAATCGATAAAATGCTGGTTTGGAGATTATGCAGATTATTTTAATGATAAGATAAAAAATAATTTAATGGATGAACATAAGAAGTATTGGGGAGAAGAATTAAAAGGTGAACTTCCATTTTTAGAAATCCAGCCTGATTACTCAAGAACAGGTATACAGAAATATGTAGGAACTAATAAGAGTATTGAATTAAATAAAGAAAGTATTGAAAAGTTGAAGGAAATTGGTAAAAAGTATGGTGTTACTTTATATATGTCTATGATTTCCATATTGGCAGTTTTTTTGTACCGTTATACAGGACAAGAAGATTTAGTAATAGGTACGCCTATGTCTTGCCGTACAAGTAAGGATATAAATGATGTTATAGGATATTTTGTTAATATGGTTCCTATAAGATTTAAGCTTAATAAAGGATTAAGTTTTGAAGAATTACTATTAGAAGTAAAGAAAACTGTATTAAATGCTTATGAGCATCAAGAATATCCTTTCTCAAAAATAGTTGAAGATATTAAACCTACTCGTAATGGAAATAGTTCTCCTATTTTTCAAACAACTTTTGCGTATCAAACAGTATCTAATACGTCTTTAGGAGAGTTAACTATGGAACCTATTGAGATTCCATATGATAAGGTAAAGTATGATATTGATTTTTCAATTATTGATAATTGTGATGATAAGTTAAATATTAGGATAGATTATAGAACAGATTTATATAAAGAAGAAACTATAGATAGCATGTTAGTACATTTTAAGCAACTAGTAGATTCTGTTGTAAGTAATTTAAATGATTCAATTGATAAGCTATCAATATTAGTGGAAGGTGAATATGAAAGATTAATTTATGGGGTTAATCAATCAGAAAATGATATGCCAGAAGAAAAATGTGTTCATCAATTATTTGAAAAGCAGGCAGAGATATATAAAGATAAAATAGCTTTAGAGTTTGAGGATAAAAGTGTTACATATACTGAGTTAAATGAAAGAGCTAATAAATTAGCAAATTGGATAAGAAGTCAAGGAGTTAAGAAAGATGATCCTGTTATCTTAATTTTCAATAAAGGTATAGATGCAATAGTATCAATGTTAGCTGTTATGAAATCTGGAGGAGCATACATGCCAGTAAACCCTAGTTTTCCTTCAAAACAAATATCATTTATGATAGAAAACTCAGGCGCAAAAGTTGCATTAGCAGAAGAGTGTTTCTCAGATATAATTGATGCAGCATTTAAAGGGAAAACTTTATATTTAGATAATAAAAATGATATTGATATATTACAAAGTCAGAATAATGAAAACTTAAATATTGATATTGATGGAGATAGTCTAGTAAATGTGCTTCATACTTCAGGTTCTACAGGAAATCCTAAAGCAGTAGCATTACCACATAAAGGTATAGTAAGACTTGTTTATCAATCAAATTTTCTAAGATTTAATTCTGAAGAAGTAGTTATGCTTACATCTTCTCTTAATTTTGATGGAGCTACAATGGAGGTCTGGGGAACATTATGTAATGGCGGTAAGCTTATTATATTAAAAAAAGAAACAGTATTAGATATTAATGAGATGGCTTTAATTATTAAGGAAAAGAAAGTTACATCGTTAATAGTTGTTACTCAAGTATTGAATCGTATTATTGAAGAACATCCAGAAGTGCTTAAGGGACTTCATCAAATTGAGTGTGGTGGAGAAGCAGTTTCAAAACAACATATAAAAAAGGCGTTACAATATTGTAAACCAGGTACAATGTTTAACGTTTATGGACCTACAGAAAATTCATATGCATCTACATTTTATAAAATTTATGATGTAGATGATAATCAATTATCAATTCCAATAGGTATACCAGTATCTAATACTCAAGTATATATTTTAGATGAAAATCTTATGCCTGTTCCTGAAGGAATAGTTGGAGATATATATGTTAGTGGTACAGGTTTAGCAAGAGGATATTTTAATAATGAAGAATTAACAGAAAAGAACTTTATAAAAAATCCATTTTCTAAAGCGCCTGTATCACGTATGTATAAAACAGGGGATAGAGGACGTCGTTTATATGATGGAAATATAGAATTCGTAGGGAGAAATGATAGACAAGTAAAAATACGTGGATATAGAATTGAAATTAAAGCTGTTGAAAATATGTTGCGTGAATATAAACTTGTTGAGGATTGTTTTGTTAAAGTGTTTAAAGATGATATTTTTGGGGGCAAAATGGTAGCTTATATTGTGCCACATGGAGATCAATATAAGAATGTTGAAGACAGTAATGTTATTTCTATGCCTCAAGAAGAAATAACAAAATTACGTGAATATTTAAAAAATGTATTACCGGAATATATGATTCCTAAATTCTTTATATTTATTTCTAAGTTTCCATTAACGGTAAATGGAAAGATTGATAGTAAGGCCTTGGCAGAATATAAGGAGATTACTGTATCAGAAGATTTTAAAAAACCAAGGAATGAAATAGAAAGAAAGATATTCAGTATATGGGAGAAGGTACTTAAAATATCTAAGTTTGGGATATTAGATAATTTCTTTGATTTAGGTGGACATTCACTTTTACTTATGAGAGTAAATGAATTAATTAAGAAAGAAATAGGAATAAAGTTAGAATTAATGGATTTATTTAAGTATCCAACAATTGAACAATTAGCCGAATATATCAATAGTAGTAAGTTAGAAGAAAATGATTTAAATAATGATTTAATAGGGGAAGAAAAAAAGAAATGTGATATTTCAAAAAATGATGAAGTAGCAATTATAGGTATGTCTATGCGTTTTCCGAAAGCTAACAAACTAAATGAATTTTGGAAAAATCTTCGTGAAGGGACTGAATGTATATCAGAAATCTCGGAAGATGAATTAGAACCATTTTATTTTAATGAAAACCCTGAATTAGCTAAAAATTTAGTTAAATTTGGAGGATTTATAGATAATGCATTTGACTTTGATCCTAAATTCTTTAATATGTCTGAGCATGAAGCTATGTTAATGGATCCTCAACAACGTTTATTGATTGAATGTGTATGGGATGCAATAGAGAATGCTGGATATAATTTAGATGAAATAAAAGATGCTATAAGTTTATATGTAGGAGGGGCAGATAGTGGTTATATGTCAAACTTGCCAGAAGATTCTATAGTAGATTTATTTAAATTACAATTAGCTTCAAGTTATGAATTTTTAGCAACAAATGTTTCATATAAATTAAATCTTAAAGGAGAAAGTATTTTACTTAATACTGCTTGTTCTACATCTTTAGTTGCAGTACATTTAGCATGTCAAAGCTTGTTGTCAGGACAATCAGATTATGCTCTTGCAGGTGGAGTTTCATTAAGGATTCCTCAAAAGACAGGATATGTATATGAACCAAGTTTTATAATGTCACCTGATGGAAAGTGTCGAGCTTTTGATAAAGATGCGACAGGAACTGTAGAAGGAAATGGAGTAGGTGTTGTATTTTTAAAACGTCTATCAGATGCTAAGAGAGATGGAGATCCTATATATGCAGTAATCAAGGGATCAGCAATAAACAATGATGGAAGAGACAAAATAGGATTTACGGCACCGGGGTATAGAGGACAAGTTGAGGTTATTTCAAGTGCTATTAAATCAGCAGGGATTTCAGCAGAAGATATATCATATATTGAAACACATGGTACAGGAACAAAACTTGGAGATCCATTAGAGGTTTCAGCATTAAAGGAAGTATTTGAAAAGTATACGGATAAAAAGAATTTCTGTGCAATTGGTTCAGTAAAAACCAATATTGGGCATTTAAATATGGCAGCAGGTATTGCAGGACTTATAAAAACAGTACTTGCACTAAAAAATAATGAAATTCCAGCAAGTTTGAATTTTAAAACACCAAATCCAGAAATTGATTTTGACAACAGTCCATTTTATGTAAATAATAAATTAAATAAATGGGATTCAGAAGTAAGAATAGCAGGAGTTAGTTCATTTGGAATAGGAGGAACAAATGCTCATGTTATATTACAAGAATATAAAACAGAAAATAAGATTAATGAAAAAGAAGGATTAGATAAACCTAGTAATAATGTTTTTGTACTTTCTGCAAGAAGTGAAGATGAACTTAGAAATAGTATAGAGTTGTTAAGGGACTATGTTGATAATGAAACAAAATTAAATCTAAATAATCTTGCTTATACTTATCAAATAGGAAAGCGTAAATTTGATTATCGTACTTCGATTATAGCAAGTAATAGAGAAGAATTATTAAATAAATGTTCAGAGATATTGAATGAAGAAGAGGTTACGACAAAGGTTATAGATGGTACTAATTCCCAAAAACCGGATGTAGCATTTTTATTTACAGGTCAAGGTTCTCAATATACTGGAATGGGTAGAGAATTATATAATAGTAGTTCTTTAGTTAAAAATATATTTGATGAAAGTAATGAAATATTAAAAGATGAATTTGAACATCCATTTTTAGATTATATATTTAATGAAGAGCTTAAAGATAAGTTAAATGAAACACAAGTAACACAACCAGCTATATTTGTATTAGAATATTCACTTGCAAAACTTTGGATGAGTTTTGGAGTAAAACCTAAGGTGCTTATAGGGCATAGTTTAGGGGAGTATATAGCCGCTTGTATTAGTGGGGCAATGTCCTTTAAGGAAGGATTACTTTTAGTTACTAAAAGAGGTAAATTAATTACTAAAATGTGTGAAAGGGGAGAAATGCTATCAATATTAACTGATGTAGAAAAAATATCTGAATATTTAAGTAAAGAAAATATAAAAATAGATATTTCGGTAGTAAATCAAGAGAATCAAGTTGTGGTATCTGGAAGAAAAGAAGATATTGATAGATTATGTAATGTATTAAAGAAAGACGAAATTATATTTAAGAGACTTAGGGTTTCTCATGCATTCCATTCATATTTTATGGATCCGGTAATTAGTGAATTTAAAAGTTATTTAAAAACAATAAAGTTTAATCCTCTTAATATACCTTTAATTTCAAATTTAACTGGAGAAGTTATGGAGAATAAAGTGTTAGATGAAGAATACTGGTGTAAGCATTTACGTAATACAGTATTATTTAAAGATGGTTTAGAAACACTTAAAAATATGAATATACCAATTTGTATTGAAGTAGGGGCAACTCCAGTACTTTCTAAAATGGCTAAGAGAGGAGTAATGAGAAATAATGTATTGCTAAGATCTTTAGATAACAATAATAAAGATTGGAAAATAATACTCGAATCAATGGGGATATTATGGTGTAATGGTGTAGAAATTAATTGGAAGGCATTTGATTCAGATTTCAAACGTGAAAGAGTAAATGTTCCTACTTATCCATTTGCAAGAAAAACTTACAATATAAATTCAAAAATTAAACATAAAAAACAACAAAAGGTTTTAAAGAATAGTATTGATAAAGAAAAAGTAAAAGATAAGACATTAGATACAAAAACAGAGTTAATGGATATTATTGAAGAGATTACTGGAGCTAATAAGATTAAATTAACTGATAAATTCGTAGACTTAGGTGGAGATTCAATTGTAGCTATTCAATTAAATAATAGATTGAGTAAAAGGTTCAATATAGAACTAAAAATATCAGATATTTTTTCATTAACTTTAGAGAATTTAATGAAAAAGATAGATAAACTTAGAGGTATGGAGTGTAAGAATAATATTGAAGATGTATCAAAAGTTATATCTTCAAAAGAATATCCATTATCAGCAACACAACAACAAATGTATTTCTTGGCAGAAGGTGGAGCGGATAAAAATGTATATAATTTAGTAAGTGCAGTTATAATAGAGGGAAAATTAAATATTGATAAATATGAAAAAGCATTACAACAGGTTGTGGATAATAATGAACAATTAAGAGCTACATTTGGTATTAAAGATAGTAAATTAGTTCAAAAAATTAATGATAGATTAGAAGTTAAATGTTTAAGATTTGATTATAGCAATTATGATGAATCAAACGTAATTAATGATTTGCTTAATGAGGAAGTTAATTATAATTTTGACTTGAAAAATGGACCACTTTTCCGTTTTAAGCTTGCTAAACTAACTGAAGAAAGATACATATTTATAATGAACTTTCATCATATTATTTTTGATGCATTATCAATGAATATATTTATAAGTGAGTTGAATGAAGCATATAATAATGAAGTTTCGAATAATGATGTTAAGTTACATATTCAAAAAAATGAATATGTAGATTATGTATTATGGCAGAAGCAAAGATTCGAAAGTGATTATATAAATGAAGCGCGTGCATTCTGGAAAGAGAAGTTATCAGGAGAATTACACACTATTAGTCTTCCTCTTGATTATGAAAGACCAGAAGAAATGAATTTTGCTGGCTCTTCAGAAAGACTGGAGCTATCTAAAGAATTAGTACAAAGAATTCATGAGTATACAGAAAAAAATAAGATAACTCCATATATGTTATTTATATCAGCATATGCAATTTTATTAAGTAAGTACTCTGGTGATAGTGATGTGATTATTGGTACTTCTGTTTCTGGACGTAATAATTATAGAACAGAAAATGTAATAGGAGCTTTTATAAATACTTTAGCATTGAGATTTAAGGTAGAAGAAAGGATGTTGGTTTCAGAATTTTTAGAGGAAGTTAAAAATAATATATTAACTTCACTTACTTATCAAGATTATCCATTTTCTAAGTTAGTTGAAGATTTAAATCCTTCTAGAGATAGTAAAGATAATCCAATATTTAATGCATTTTTCTCATTAGAGCATCCTGTAGAAGTAGAAGAAGAATTTTGTAATATGAAAGCTACATCAATAGATGTCCCTAAATCATCTTCCATGTTTGATATTTCTCTTGAAGTAGGTGAAAATTCAAATAGTGTTTCTCTTGATATGGAGTATAACATTAATTTATTCTCTTCTAAAACAATAAGGAGAATATTAAATAATTATGTAGAGCTATTGAAAAATATAGTGGCTAATAAGTCTGATAATATTTTAGACTTGGAATTAATTAACTCAGAAGAGAGGAAGTATTTATTATCAGGATTAAACCAAATTATAGCAGAGGATGAAGATGAGAAGTCATTAATTCAATTAATAGATGAACAAGTTATAAGAAATCCTAATAATATTGCTGTTAGTTATGGTAAAGAAAATCTTTCTTATAAAGAATTGGATAAGAAATCAAATGAAATAGCTTGTAAGTTAAAAAGTCTTGGAGTAAAGACAGAAACACCTGTAGCGATTTTATTAGAAAGATCATTAATAATGATTCCAACTATTTTAGGTGTTCTAAAATCAGGAGGATATTATGTACCAATAGATCCAGCATATCCAATTGATAGGATTAATTATTTACTTGAAAATTCAAATATGCAGATACTTATTACACAACGTAAGTTTGAAGAACAGGTAAGTGACTATAAAGAAAAATGTATTTTTATAGATGAAGAGGAATTGGATAATAATAACATTGATTTTAAGTTAGATAATGAGATAGCATTAAAAAATTTGGCCTATATAATATTTACTTCAGGTTCTACAGGAAAACCTAAAGGGGTTCAAGTAACACACGGTGGACTTAAAAATTATTTGAGATGGGCTTCAAGATATTATTTAGCAAGCCAATTTGGAAGTTTCCCAGTATATTCATCATTATCATTTGATTTAACAGTTACAAGTTTATTTATTCCTTTAATAAATGGTAAAAGAGCGTTTGTGCAACCAGCAGAATTAGAAGGATTAAGTATGATTAGCCATCTTGCAATTTCTGATGAATTTACTTCTGCTAAGTTTACACCAGCTCATTTAGAATTATTATTACAAGAAGCAGAATTAAATGGCCATATATTAAAACAATTAAGGCATGTAATAGTTGGGGGAGAAGCACTATCAGCTCAACTATTAAATAGATGGTTTAAATATTATCCAGAAACAACAATATACAATGAGTATGGGCCAACTGAAACTGTAGTTGGATGTATAGTTAAAAAATTTACTGTTAAGGATGTACCATTAGAATGTACTAATGTTTCAATAGGAAGACCTATAGAGAATACAAAGATATATCTTTTAGATCAAAATAAAAACTTGGTTCCATTTGGTGCAAAAGGTGAAATATACATTGGAGGAAAAGGTGTAGCTCGTGGATATTTAAATCGTGAAGATTTAACAAAAGAACGTTTTATAAACAGTCCTTTTAACCATAATGAAATTTTATATAAAACAGGGGATTTAGCAAGATATTTAGTAAACGGAGATATTGAGTATTTAGGAAGAATAGATAACCAAGTTAAAATTAGAGGTTTCCGTATAGAATTAGGAGAGATAGAACAACAATTAAGAAAATATCCTAATATATATGATTGTGTTGTAATAGCATCAAAAAATAAGTTGGGAGAATCAATATTAATAGCTTTTGTTGCAACTAATTTTAAAATTAATAGAGAAGAAGTTTCTACACATTTAAGAAAATTTTTACCTGATTATATGATTCCATCTAGGTTTGTGACTGTGGATAATATTCCATTAACTGCAAATGGAAAGGTTGATCGTGACAAATTATTATATATTGATAGAAACAGATTAGAAAAGAATAAAGGTTTGGATAGGAATAAGAGAATATTAGAATTAAAACAAAAAGAAAATAAAGTAGGAAATTACAAAGACTTAAAAGAAAAGTTAGTTGAGGCATGGAAAGAAGTATTAGAAGTTGAGGTTATTAGTATGGATGACGATTTCTTCTCGTTAGGAGGAAATTCATTAAAAATACTTCCAATAGTAGCCAAAATAAAGCCTGAATATCCTAATATTAGCGTACAGGATTTCTTTAAATATAGAACAATAGAGACTTTGGCAGAACATATAAATGGAGAAAGTGAACTTAATACAAGCGATTGTGCAAATAAAATACAAAAATACAAAAATATAAAAACTGATAAAGCTATTAGTAAAGAAGTAGCTTCAAAAAATACTAAAGTAATTGAGTTTAGAAATATGAAAAATATTTTACTTACTGGTGCCACTGGATTCTTAGGATCATATATATTAAATGAATTATTTAAGTTAGAAGAGTTAGAAATATATTGTCTTGTAAGAGAGAAGGAATGCAAATTTTCAGGAGAGAGATTAAGAGAATGTGCTAAGTATTATTTTGGAGAAGAATATGCTTCAAAAGTAATAGAAAGAGTACATATTATTAATGGGGATTTGGAAAAGGAATCATTAGGTATAGATAAAGAGTATTTAAATTTATTAAGTGAAAAAATTGATACTATAATTCATTGTGCAGCAGATGTACGTCATTTTGCAGATCAAGAGATTATAGAAAAAGTTAATGTTGAAGGTACAAAGCAGTTATTAGATATTGTACGTAAAAATAAAAAAATACATTTTAATTATGTATCTACTACAAGTATAGTAGGATATTGCGAAGATGATCCTAAGGAAATAACAATATATGAAAAAGATTTTTATAGGGGGCAAAAGTTTGAAGATGTGTATACAGAAAGCAAATTTATTGCAGAAAATATGGTACATGAAGCTATACAAGAAGGATTGGATGCAACAATTTATCGTATTGGAAATTTAGTTGGTGATTCAATAACAGGTAAATTCCAAATGAATATAGAAACAGATGCTTTTTATAGGGTAGTAAAATCATTAATATTATTAGAAGCAGCTCCGGATGAAAGAAATTATGTTGATATAACACCGGTTGATTATTGTAGTAAATCGCTTGTATATATAGCACGTTTAAAACAATCTTGTGGAAAAGTATATCATTTATGTAACCCTAATCCTATAAGAACTATAGAGCTTATATCTAAACTTCAATTTATGGGATATAGAATTATGGTATTAGATGAGAAAGATTTTGAAGAATTTATATTTAGTGGCGATTTATCGGATAAAGAAAAAGAAGCTGTATCTCTTATAATTACTGAATTTGAAGGAAATAATCAAGATGTTAAACAAGTGCGTATAGATACGACAGAAGCTACCAATATATTAAAAAGTGGTGATATAAATTGTCCAAGCATAAGTAATAGATTAATATACAGCTTAGTAAATTATATGATATCTATTGGATATATTCCAAAACCAGATAAATGGGAAATTTTAAGTAAAAGTTTAAATAAAAATAATTAAATTAATAGAGGAGAAGGTTATGAAAAATACAAACTTATTTCAAGGAATTAGAATTTATTTAGATGCCATGAATCAAAATGATGCAGAAACATTGGTAGCTTGGAGTAGAGATTCAGAATACTTAAGAAATTTAGACACTGATATTGCAAGACCACGTTCAGTTGAGTTTTATGAAGAAAGTATTCAATCATCAAATTCAGATTCAGATATGATAGAGCTTGGAATTAGAACATTAGAAGATGATGTATTAATAGGATTTGTAGCTTTACATAGTTTTGAATGGAATAATCGTACAGCATGTGTGAGTATAGGAATAGGAGATAAGAATTATAGAAATAATGGGTATGGAACTGAGGCAGTAAAGTTAATCTTGAAATATGCGTTTAATGA
Source organism: Clostridium sp. (assembly GCA_015058405.1). Taxonomy (GTDB): domain Bacteria; phylum Bacillota; class Clostridia; order Clostridiales; family Clostridiaceae; genus Clostridium. The sequence goes on along the minus strand of SVCL01000140.1, from coordinate 18,772 downwards.
ATTAAATCTTAATAGAGTTGGTCTTGATGTTATTGGAAATAATAAAGCAGCTATTAGATGTTATGAAAAAGCTGGTTTCAAAACTGAAGGAATAATAAGAGAAGGTGTTATTCGTGATGGAGTAAAACAAAATAGAATTTATATGGGGATTTTATATAAAGAATGGAAAAGTGAAAAATAGGGGGCAAATAAATATGAGTAAAGAAAGTTTAAGAAAATTTTTAATGGAAGATGTTCCTGGAGTAGTAGAAATACATAATTCTAATAATCCAGAAAATCAAATGACTGTTGAGGAACTTGAAACTTATGAAAAAAATCGTAATCCAGAAAGAATATTAGGTCAATGGGTAATTGAAGTTGAAGGAAGAGTAGCAGCTTATGCTGATTGTGGAGAAGTAAATGCAACTACTACAGAAGATGCACTTCATTGTTGGATTACAGTCCATACAGATTTTAGAGGTAAAGGATATGGAGTTCAATTATTAGAACAATGCATTAACTTTGCAAAAGAAAATGGTTATGAAAAGATAGATACAGGAATGGCTGAAAATCAGCCTCATTCTGTACAATGGATGAAAAATAGAAAGTTTAACCAGATTGGAAGATTTGTAGAATTAAATCTTAACATTGAAGATTATGATTCAAAACAACTTGAAAATTTTGAAGAAAAATTAGATGGATATGAATTCACATCATTAAAGGAAGAATTGATTAATAATTCTAATGCTGTAAGAGTTTTATATGATACTTTGGCTTGTCCTTTATTGCAATTGGTAACTATGCCAGGGGGAAGTACTATGAATCCAACTTTTGAGGAATTTAAATCTATGTTTGTTGAAGATGTAGATGCTAAAAAAGAAGGACAAATTATAGTAAAAGATAACAATGAATATATAGGATATTGTGCTCTATTCATGGGAGAAGATGAATTTTCTTATATAAGTTATATTGATCTTAAGAGAGAATATATAGATAAGAATATTGAAATGGCTATGTTATTAAAAACAATCGAACTTTCAAAATCTTTTGGCTATAAATCAATAAAAACACATGTAGAAAGTGGAAGCGTTATAAAGAGTTTTATAGATGCTATGAATAAAGTTGGATTTAAAGAAAGTCCAGGAAGATTAATTTGGAATAAGAATATTTAATGGGGGGATGTTAATGTTAAAGGATTTGAAGGGATATCTATTTTTAATATTTATAGAAGGTATATCTCAGTTAGGAAGTAGCCTTACTGTATTTGCTTTAAATATATGGGCTTGGCAGACATATGGAGTAGTAAGTGCAATTTCAAGTGTTACAATTTCATTTTATTTACCTATGCTAATTTTAGGACCTATTGCTGGAATATTTGTTGATAGATTAAATCGTAAATCAATTTTAATAGTAACCAATATATTTTTGGCTATAACAATAGGAATTTTATCAATATTTATAAAATCAGGAAGCCTTGCTTTGAGTTTTATTTATATTTTTGGTTTTATACATGCAATGTTTACATCAATAAGACAGCCAACTATTGTAGCTGTAATGGCTACTATGGTAGATAAGGAACAGTTAAAGAGAGTAAATGGAATAGTACAATCAGTAAAGGCTATCAGTTCAGTTGCAGGACCATTTTTAGGAGCAGTATTTATTAATATAATAGGAGCCTTTGGAATAATTATGGTAGATGCAGTTACGTTTTTAGTAGTTGCAATAGGAGTATCAATAGTTGCTATACCACGTGTGAAGAAGATTCATAGTGTTGAAGAAAATAGCAATAATCTACGTTCTATATTTATAGATTTAATAGATGGTTGGAAATTCCTAGTTAGAAATAAGGGGCTATTGTTAATAGTAATAGTTGATTTTGCAGCTAATTTCTTTGGTGCATTTTTAGTTGTATTATTATTGCCAATGGCTTCAGAGGTATGGACAAATAACTTTAATATTAATGGAATAGTAGGTTTTATGTCTAAGTTTTCAAGTGGAGATAGTCTAGCGGATCAAATATATGGTGTTATGAATACAATGCTTTTTGTTGGTGTATTTATTGGATCGATATTGATGTCTACATGGGGAGGATTTAAGAATGATATACTTAACCTCTTTATTGGTTTTGTATTTACGGGATTAACACAAGCATTTGTTGCTAGTGATAGTATTAATATAGCATTAATAGCTATAGTATTAAGTGGAATTGCAGCTCCAGCTGTTAATGTTACTATGCAGGCTATTTTTATGAGAAATACACCTCATGAATTACAGGGAAGAGTATTTAGCACGTTAGATACAATTGCACAAATAAGTTATCCATTAGGATTATTTGTAGTTGGTATATTAGCAGATAAGATAAGTTCACAAAGTATTTTATTTGCTAGTGGAATTATTGCAGCAATAGTAAGTGCAGTATTTTTTATAAATCCAAAATTAAGAAATTATGAAGGAAAAAGTGAAAGTGTAGTTGAGGAAAATTAAAAATATTTTAGTTCGATGAGGAGAAGGCTTAAATGGAGAAATTTATAAACCCTAAAGTTAAAAAATTAGAAAATTCAAGAATACGTGAATTTTCTGATTTAGCTAGTAAGTATAATGATGTAATATCTTTAACATTGGGAGAATCTGATTTATATACTCCAGAACATATTAAGAGAGCTGGACAAGTAGCTATTGAAGAAAATTACACTAAGTATGCACCATCTTCTGGATATTCTGATTTGCTGGATGCAGCGTCAGGGTACATATGGAATAGATATAAAATTAAATATAATCCAGAAAATGAAGTTTTGGCTACAAATGGAACTTCAGAAGGTATTTATGTAACATTAAGAACTATTTTAGAAGCTGATTCAGAAGTTATTTTACCAGCACCAATTTATCCAGGGTATGAGCCTGTAATAAGTTTATGTGGAGCAAAACCTATTTACATAGATACAAGGAAGACGGGATTTAAAATTACAGCTGATCAAATTTCTAATGCAATTACAGATAAAACTAGATGTATAATACTGAGTTATCCTATGAATCCAACAGGAGTAAATCTTACACAGGATGAGATAGGAGATATTATAAATATTTTAAAAGATAAAAAGATCTTTGTATTAACAGATGAAATATATAGTGAATATATTTTTGAAGGAGAATATACCTCAATAGCTAAATCAAAGGAAATAAGAGATAAAATTATTTTGGTAAATGGATTGTCAAAATCGCATTCAATGACTGGATGGCGTATTGGATTTCTATTTGCACCAGCTTATTTAATGAATGAGATAAAAAAGATACATCAATATATTGAAGTGTCGGTTTCATCTATAACTCAAAGAGCAGCTATTGAAGCACTTAAAAATGGAGATTATGATACTAAAATAGTAAATCAGGAATATCATAAGCGTTGTGATTATGTATATAAAAGATTAGTACAAATGGGTATTGAAGTAATAAAACCACAGGGAACATTTTATATGTTCCCTAGTATAAAAAAATTTAATAAATCATCATTTGATTTTGCGATTGATTTATTAAAAAATGCAAAAGTTGCAGTTCTTCCAGGAGATGCTTTTACTGAATACGGAGAAGGATATGTGAGGATATCGGTATGCACTTCAATGGACAAGCTAAAAATAGCTATGGATCGTATGGAAAAGTATATTTTAAGTAAGAGGTGAATTATTATGAAAGTTGTTACAATGGGACCCAAGGGTTCTTGTCATGAAAATGCTGTATATAAGTATATGAAATATCATGAAATAGACGAGTTTGAAGTAATATTTGTTATGGATTTTTTAGATGGATTAGAAATGATTAAAAATGATGAAGCTGATATCTTAGTTCAATGTAGTGCACATTTAACTGTACATACTGTTACAGAAAAATACTGTAATGAAATAAAAGTAATGGATACATTTATATATCCAACTAAAGATATCGTACTATTAGAGAATAAAAATATTGAAAAACCAAAAACATTAGGATTAGTTAAAGCAACAGAAGGGTATTTAGGAGATATAAAGTATGATGAAATAATTTATGAAACAACTAAACCTATTGTTGGAAAAGGACTTTGTGAAGGTAAGTATGATGCGGGTGTTACCACAATGGAATATTATGATGATAATAAAGAAAAGTTTAGAATAAGAAAGCGTATAGGAAATGTTCTTACTACATGGATAGTTTATGGAAAACACCATACATTTAAAGGAGAAGTTATGAGTACCTTACCTAAAGGAGCTTTAAAATATTAATTATAAAAAGAGGAAAAGAAATGGATGAGAATAAGAAATATATAATTAGGATTGCTAATGATAAAGATGTTGATAGTGTGGTTGAGGCTGTTAGATTATTGATATCTGAATTAAGAAATAATGCAGAAGTTATTCTAAGTCCAAATTCAAAAAAAGTAGCCCATGAGATTATATGTGATAAGGATAAAGGAGTTATTTTTGTAGCTGAAAGAACTGATGAAAGTAAGGAAATTATAGGGTGTATAACGGTATCTTTACAAGAAGCAATACATATTGGAGGAAAATATGCTCTAATTCAAGATTTATGGGTAAAGCCTAATTTCAGAAGTTTAAATATTGGAGCAAAGTTAATTGCAGAAGTTGAAAATTATTGTAAGGAAAATTCATTTGATGATTTAGAAGTATGTTTGCCTAAAAGAAGTTTTAAGGGGTTTGAAAAAACAAGTAATTTTTATAAAAATCAAAATTTTAGTGAAATTAGTACTAGAATGAGGAAAGAGGTTGAGTTGAAATCAAAAAGATAAGTATTTATAAACAAAGAGATATAAAAAATAGTTCACCCGTCATATTAGATAGTGTAACAAAAGTTCCTGTTTCAAGTGCTGAGAATGAAGGGAGAATAAAACAAATTCAAGAAGGAATTAAATCATTGAATAATCTAGATATAGTAGATGTAGATAAAAGTGATTTAGATGTTTATGATATTTTAATTCAAATACATAAAAGTGAGTATGTAAACTATATAAAAGATAAAAGTAAAGAATTAAAGGATGGAGAAACATTATTTGAGGATAGTCATGTAGAAGAGGGGGTGGTTCAAGATACTCCAATTATTAAAGATGCATATGATATAGCAGCTGCATCATTTCAGACTGCTGTAACAGCTGCTAGGAATCTTGAAAATAGTTCGGATTATTGCAATTATGCTATTTGTCGTCCACCAGGACATCATGCTGGGCCTGATTGGATGGGAGGATGTTGTTATTTTAATAATGCAGTAGGAGCTGTTATGGAATTAAAAAGAAAAGGTCATAAAAAGGTAGGATTAATAGACTTAGACTTCCATTTTGGAAATGGGTCATCTGCATTGTTAAGTGATATGGATGATGTATTTTTTGGATCAATTCATGGTTCAACAATAGATAATTTTCCGTATAAAGAAACTCATGAAAAAGCTGATAATCAAAAGTTTATACCATTTTCAGAAGAACCTACGCAAGAGGAATATTGTGGAAGTTTACAAGAATTGTTAGATAAAGCTCAGAGCTTTGGAGTTTCAGCTTTAGTTGTTTCAATAGGATATGACATAATTAATGGGGATCCATATGGAAAGTGGAACTTTAGTACAGATATTTATTGTGAAATAGGAAAGAAGTTAGCTAATTTCAATAAGCCTTTATGTTTAATTCAAGAAGGGGGCTATAATTCTGATGATTTAGCTATATGTTCATTTAATTTAATAAAAAACTTAATGGAATGAGGCGAGGTAGCAAATGGAAAAATTAGATGATTTTAGAGAGAAAATAGATAAAATTGATGAAAACTTAATTCAACTATTGGGTGAAAGATTTTCAATATGTTTAAAAATTGCTGAATATAAAAAGAAACAACAAATTCCAATGATGCAGACTAATAGAGTACAACAAGTTAAAGATAGATGTTGTGAAATAGGAAGAAGATGTTCGATAGATGAGAAATTTGTTAATGATTTATATTCTTTAATTATTGAAGAAGCTTGTAGATTAGAAGATGAAATCATTGATTTTGATAAATAAATTTTATTGGATACTTTTAAAAATTAAAGAATTAAAAATTTATACAAGTGGGGGAAATTATGAAAACTTTATTAATTGATAATTATGATTCATATACATATAATTTATATCAACTTATAGCTGAGATTAGTGGAGAATTACCTATGGTAATTTATAATGATCAGTATACATGGGATGAAGTAAAAGAATTTTCGTTTGATAACGTAATTATTTCACCAGGGCCAGGTACACCATCAAATAAAGATGATTTTGGTGTATGTAGAGATGTAATAGAAAATTCAAATGTTCCAATTTTAGGTGTCTGTTTAGGACATCAGGGAATAGCAGATACATTTGGAGCAAAGGTAGTACATGCTCCTGAAGCTATGCATGGACGTATAAGCAAAGTATTACATAATAATTCAGGTTTGTTTTCAGGAATTCCTCAAGAATTTAATGTGGTTCGTTACCATTCATTAACTGTAGATGAAAATAGTCTACCTGCTTGTTTAGAAAAAACTGCTTGGACTTCTGATGGCGTTATAATGGGATTAAGGCATGTTGAAAGACCAATATGGGGAGTTCAATTTCATCCGGAATCTATTTGTACTGATTATGGAAAAAATATACTTAAGAACTTTTTGGATATACTTAAATAATGTAACTAATTACTATATAAAGGAGAAGAAATTATGAGAAACAGTTTTAAAAAAAATGAATGTGAAAATAATAAAAATATTTGTGTAGTAGCTTATAAGTTGGATAAATTCATTGACCCAGAAAAAGTTTTTATGAATTTATTTTCAGATAAAGAATATTCATTTTGGTTGGATAGTAGTCGTGTAGAGAAGAATTTAGCTCGTTTTTCCTTTATGGGGACTAATGATGGTCCATTGAGCAAAGTTATTAGCTACAGTAATAAAAAAATACAATTGATAGAAAATAATAAGGAAGTTCAAATAGATGAGAGCATATTTAGTTATTTAAAAAGACAGTTAAAGGAAATGTATCAACAATCTAAGGAATTACCTTTTGATTTCAATGGAGGATTTGTTGGATATTTTGGATATGAATTAAAAAATGAATGTGGTTCAGAAGAAAAGCACATATCAGAATCTCCAGATGCTATGTTTATATTTGCAGATAGAATTATTGCTTTCGATTATGAAGAAGAATGTATATATCTTGTAAATGTAGTAAAGAGTGATGAAAAGGAAAAGTCAAAAGAGTGGTTTTTAGAAATGAAAGAAAAGCTTAAAGATATTCCTGATATACCTAAATTAAATATAAATTCTTATACAAATAAGGAACCTATTGAATTTAAATTTGCTCAAAATCACTTACAATATATTGATAGTATAAGAAAGTCTAAAGATTTAATTTTAGATGGAGAAACTTATGAAGTTTGTCTAACTAATAGAATTAATGTAAATGAAAAGCTTAATCCTTTAGATACTTATCGTATATTAAGAGATATTAATCCAGCACCATATTCAGCATTACTTAAGTTTGGAGAACTTAATATACTAAGTTCATCACCAGAACGTTTTTTAAAGATTGATAGAAATGGAGTTGTGGAAGCTAAGCCTATAAAAGGAACAATAGCACGTAGCTCTAATCCGGATGAAGATAGGGAGCTTGCAGAAAAACTACGTACAAGTGAAAAAGATAGAGCAGAAAATTTAATGATAGTTGACCTTTTACGTAATGATTTAGGACGTGTATGTGAAATTGGAAGTATTAATGTACCTAAGTTAATGGCAATAGAGTCGTATGAAACAGTTCATCAATTAGTATCTACTATTAGAGGAACATTAAGAAAAGATTTAGCTCCAATTGATTGCATAAAAGCTTCTTTTCCAGGCGGTTCAATGACAGGAGCACCTAAGATACGTACCATGAAATTTATTGATGAATTAGAAACTGATGCTAGAGGAGTATATTCTGGTTCTATTGGTTTTCTTGGACTAAATGGTACTGTAGATTTAAATATAGTAATAAGAACTATTGTAATGTCAAAGGATAAAGCTTCAGTTGGAGTTGGAGGAGCTATTGTAATTTTATCAGATGAAGAATCAGAATTTGAAGAAACAATTTTAAAAGGTAAGGCATTAATAAAGGCAATAGTACTATCAAAATATGGGGAATTCAGTGAAGAGTTATATACATTACAATAGTTGGTTTGCAGATAAGAAAAGTTGAGTTAGATGCTAATAAGAGTAAGGTTAAAAATAAAAGAAAAATATTAGGATACTGAAAAAGTGCCCTTATGAAAATTAGACTCAAAAGATTGTTGAATAACAATTTTTTGAGTTTTTTATTGTTAAAAAAATTCTCTTTATATGAATATCTTAAAGTTTTTCTACTTTTAAATTTTTATTTTACTTTAAAGTCATACATGCAACCTTTGGATGAATATATTTTATTAAAAGGAGGGAGTGTGTATGAACTTCAAAGAATTTATTGAAAATGATAGAGAAAATAGAAATAAGGAGAAGTTTAAAGGAACTTTCTTAGATTACTTAGAAATTGTAAAACAATACCCAGATGTTGCTGTATTAGCTCATAAAAGAATGCATGATATTATTTTGAGTAAAGGCGTAGATGTTTTAAAGGCTGAGGAGAATCCTAGAATAAGAAGAATATATGGTAATGATACTATCAGAAAGTATGGATTCTTTAAAGATGACTTTTTTGGAATTGATAAAGTAATAATGAAACTTGTGAACTATTTTAATTCTGCTGCAATGAAGGGTGAAGAGTCTAGGCAAGTATTATATTTAGTTGGTCCTGTTGGAGCTGGTAAATCATCTTTAGTTGAAAGTTTAAAAAGAGCTTTAGAAGATGCGCCTCCAATATATTCACTAGAAGGTTGTCCGATGCATGAAGAACCATTGCATCTTATTCCAAGACATTTAAGACCACATTTTGAGAAAATTTTAGGTGTTCAAATAGAGGGTGATTTATGTCCTGCTTGTAGATATAGATTAAAACATGAGTTTGGTGGAAGATATGAGGAATTTCCAGTTGAAAAAACTAGTTTTTCTATAAGATCAAGAAAGGGAGTAGGTGTAGTTCCACCTGTAGACCCTAATAATCAAGATACATCTATATTAACAGGTTCTATAGATATATCTAAGATGGATATGTATTCAGAGGACGACCCAAGAATATTCTCTCTAAATGGAGCTTTCAATGTTGGTAATAGAGGACTTGTTGAATTTATAGAAGTATTTAAAAACGATGTTGAATATCTTCATACAATAATTACAGCAACTCAAGAAAAATCAGTACCTTCACCAGGAAAAGGTTCAATGATTTATTTTGATGGTGTAATAGTTGCCCATTCAAATGAAGCAGAATGGAATAAATTTAAATCAGATCATACTAACGAAGCTATTTTAGACAGAATTGTAAAGATAGAAGTGCCTTATTGCTTAGAGCTAGATGAAGAAAAGAAGATATATGAAAAGATTCTTAAAAAGAGTAATTTTACAGCTCATATAGCTCCACATACTATAGAAGTTGCAGCTATGTTTGCTATACTTTCTAGATTAAGTCCTTCTTCAAAAGCTGATCCTATGACTAAGCTTAAAATATATAATGGTGAAGAAATAGTAGAGAAAGGTACTACTAAGAGAATTGATATAGCAGAGCTTAGAGAAGAAGCAGGCGCATATGAAGGTATGAAAGGTATATCTACAAGATTTATTATAAAGGCTATAGATAATGCTTTATCTAATTCAGAATACGATTGCATAAATCCGTTAAGTATTATGGAAAGTATTATAAAATCGATAAAAGAATTAGATATTGGAGCAGATGATAAGAAGAAGTATTTAGGCTTTGTACAAGATACTATTAGGAAAGAATATAACAAAATTTTAGAGAAAGAAATTACAAAGGCATTTATACATTCATTTAAGGAACAAGCTGAAAGTCTTTTCAATAATTATATAGATAATGCAGAAGCTTATGTTAATAAGTGTAAGATAAAAGATTCTTCTACAGGAGAAGAATTAAATCCAGATGAAGAATTTATGAAAAATATAGAAGAGCAGATAGGTGTATCTGAATCTTCATGTAAGGGATTTAGAGCTGATGTTACTTCATACATGTTCTATCTTGTTAGAAATGGAGCAAAGATAGATTATACATCATACGAACCATTAAAAGAAGCTATAGAGAAGAAGTTAATGGCTTCGGTTAAAGACCTTTCAAGAATAGTAACTAAGAGTAGAGTTAGAGATAAAGAACAAACAGAAAAATATAATGCTATGGTTGATGAAATGAAGAGTCAAGGCTACTGCTTACATTGTTGTGACGTAATATTAAAATATGCAGCAAATAATTTATGGAAGGATTAAAGAGATATGGCCATCTTTAGGGATAATAGTGATACTCAAGTAGATCATGATAGATCCATTGAAGATAGAAGAAGACACAGGCAGTTAGTAGAAAAATCAATCAAAGAAAATTTGGGTGATATTTTATCAGAAGAAAGCATTATAGGTGAAGGAAAAAATAAAAAGTTTAAGATTCCAATAAGGGGAATTAAAGAATATCAGTTTGTATACGGAAGAAATTCTAAAGGAGTAGCAACAGGTGTTGGAGATGAAAAAAGAGGAGATAAGGTTGGTTCGGCCAGTCAAAGAGGTAAAGGTAATAATGGAGCTGGTAATAACGAAGGGGAAGATATATATGAAACAGAAATTACTTTAGAAGAATTGTTAGATTACATTACTGAGGATTTGGATTTACCTAATTTAGATAGAAAGAAATATTCTGAAATAGTAACTGAATCTGCAGGAAGAAGGCAAGGCTATCAGAAGTATGGAATAAAACCAAGACTAGCAAAAAAGAAGACCGTAATGTCTAAGATTGCTCGAAAACAAGGGAAAAAGAGAGCCTTGAGAGAAGAGAATATTGAAGAAGAAATTGAGAGATTCCCTTTTAAAGAGGAAGATTTAAGATATTATAGAGTAAAAACAAAACCAAAGCGTGAAAGTAATGCTGTTATGATTTTTATTATGGATGTATCAGGTTCTATGGATAGTTCAAAGAAATTTTTGGCTAGATCATTCTTCTTTGTTTTATCAAAATTTCTTAGAAGAAAATATAATAACTTAGCTTTTGAGTTTATTTCTCACACTACTGTTGCTAAAAAGGTTAATGAATATGAGTTTTTCCATAAAGCTGAATCTGGAGGTACTTATATTTCTAGTGGATTAAATTTAGCTTTAGATTTAATTAGAGAAAGTTATCCACCAGGTATGTGGAATATTTATCCTGTATATGCGTCTGATGGGGATAACTGGACTGAAGACAATGAAAAAGCAATGAAAGCAGTAAAGGAATTAAGTGCAGTAAGCAATATGTTTGGATATGCAGAATTATTGCCATCAACGTATTCTACTACTATGTATTACAGGTTTGAAAAGGAAATTGAAGAAAGTAACTTTGTTCCTGTAATAGTTAAGGAGAAAAAGGATTTATGGGAAGCACTAAAATTTATGCTAAGTAAGGAATTAAAGGAGGAGTAAAGGCTTGGACTATACTATTAAAGATCTAGTAAAATGGAATGAAAAGATAGAAAAGAAAGTAATTGAATTAGGATTAGACTTTTACCCTCAAGAATATGAAATAGTAGGATTTGATGAAATGTTAGGCTATGAGGCATACTTAGGTATGCCTTCTAGGTATCCTCATTGGAGTTTTGGAAAATCTTACGATAAAAATAAAACTTTATACTCTTTTAATCTGACAGGTTTACCTTATGAGATGGTTATAAATTCTGATCCTTGTTTAGCTTATTTGATGAGAGAAAACACATTGTTACTTCAGATATTAACAATGGCTCATGTATATGGACATAATGATTTTTTTAAGAATAATAGATTATTTAAACAAGGAACAAAAGCTAGGTATTCATTAGAATTATTTAAATTAGATGCAGATACTATAAGAACATATATTAATACTCCTGGAATAGGGTATGAAAAAGTTGAAAGAATACTAGATGCAGCACATGCAGTTAAGTTAAATGTATCTAGGGTAATAGGAAGAACAGAAAAAACTGATGAAGAAATAAGGAAAGGAATATTAGAAGAGTATAGAAGAAGAACGGAAAATAGGAGTATATTAGATCCTGAAATTAATGTTGAGTTGCCTGATTTAGATAAAGTTCCGTTAGAACCTTATGATGATGTTTTAGGATTTATAATACAATATGGAGATTTAGAGGAATGGGAAAAAAATATATTACGAATAGTGAAAAGAGAAACAGAATATTTTCTACCTCAAATAGAAACAAAGACAATGAATGAAGGATGGGCAAGTTTTTGGCATTATACAATTCTAAAGGAATTAGATTTGCCAGAAGGATTGCACTTTGAGTTTTTAAAAAGACATAATGATGTAGTAGCGCCTATTGTAGGTGGATTAAATCCGTATTATATTGGTTTTAAAATATTTCAAGATTTAGATAAGAGATATGGAAGAGAAAAAATATTTGAAGTAAGAGAAGTTGAAAGAGATGCTTCTTTTATTAGAAGATACTTAACAAGAGAATTATGTGAAGAATTAAATTTATTTGAGTACGGTAAGAGAAGTTTTGATTATATAATAGAAGAAGTTTCAGATGAAGAAGGATGGAAGGAAATAAGAAATAATCTTGCATTCACTAGTGGACTTGGTTCAGTGCCTTATATTAGAGTAATAGATTTAAATAAGCAAGATAATATGCTTACATTAGAGCATGTATTTGATGGCAGAGAATTAGAGCTTTCTTATGCAAAAGAAACTTTGAAGTATTTACAAACTTTATGGGGACATACAGTAAAACTTATAACTAAAGGCAAGGATAATAAAGAGTTCTATTTAATTTGTGATTATACTGGAAAGGTGACTATGGTTGATAAGTAACATTTTAAAAATATATGAATAGTCTAAGTATAGGAGAAAAAAATTAGGAGAAACAATATGAACTTAAAAGGAAGTAAAACAGAAAAGTGCCTTTATAAAACTTTTGCAGGAGAATGTAGGGCTAGAACTAAATATTCTCTTTATGCAGAAAAAGCTAGGTGTGAAGGCTTTAGGTGGGTTGGAGAAATATTTGATATTACATCAGATAATGAAAAAGCCCATGCACGAGAAGCTTTTAATAGATTTTTAAAAAAGATAGGAACTACAGAAGAAAATTTGAGAGAATCCATTTGGGGAGAATCAGAAGAAAGTAAGAAGATTTATAAAGAATTTGAAGATATAGCTAGGCAAGAAGGTTTTGTAGAAATAGCAAATTTTTATAAGGAACTACAAGAGGTAGAAGAGAAACATGCAGAAATGTTTAAAAAGTTAGCTAATAAGATAAGCAATGATAAGATGTTCAAATGTGAAGAAGTGATTCTTTGGAAATGTATGAATTGTGGATATATTCATGAAGGTAAAGAAGCACCTAAGAATTGTCCTCTATGCAAATATCCTAGAGAATATTTTAAACAATATTGTGAAGTTAATTAATTTAATAGGAGAATAAATATGTATTATAGAATGCCAGATGAATTTTTTGTTAAAGTAGTTCCAGTAGATGATTTGGATATTTATGAAGAAGAGTACAGAGGAATCTCTGAAGAAATTGAGATGGTTCAAGGCAAAAAGTATTTAGAAGAAGGTAGCATAGAGGTAGAGGCTTTGGAAGAATCTGATGAAGAATACGTGGAAAGTGAAATTAATCAAGATGCAGATTTAGTATAGAAATACATTGAACGTATTAATGGCTAAGTATTAAAATATTACTTAGCCCTTATTTGATGAAAAAAATATTTTAGGAGGCCTTAATTTGAGCTATGAAAAAGTAATAAAGGGACACTATGAGGATTTAAACAATTTAACTGGTCTTTTAAGAAATTATATAGAGATATATAGAGTATTAGTTAGCAGTGCTACTGATCTTAATAATATTGCTTCAGCTAAAAAAAGTGAGATGAAACATACTATGGAAAGAATAAATGAAGTAGGGGATTTAATAGATAGTATTTTAAAGGTAGTAGATAAGTGTGAAAGTTCTTATGTTAAGTATTGTTATTTAAAAAATGAGGTTATTTCTCAGGGGACAATAAAAAATAATATAAAGACCGAAATATATGACGAATTAGATAATAATGATAGTAATAAAGAAGATGAAGATTAAAAAAATCTCTAACATAATGAAGGATTTTACCTTCAATGTGTTAGAGATTTTATTATATCTTTTTTAAATGTAAGGTACTTACCATTAAGTAAGAGCCTAATAACATAAGAATTACAATTATAAATAAAGGGATAGTAACCCATAAGCTAATAATAGGAATAAGAGATAAAAGACATCCTATTATAGTTATTGGAATTCCTGTGAATACACCATCAAAAGATGAAGTGTTGTATCTAGCAAGTCTAAAAGCACCACAAATAGGAACTGTTAATAATATTATTATACCTATTATGCCATATGGACCTAGTGTACGTAAATTAAACATTAAGTACATTAAGATAGAAGGTGCTACACCAAATGAAACTAAGTCTGCTAAAGAGTCTAATTCCTTGCCTAGTTCACTTGAAACATTAAGAAAACGAGCAACTCTACCATCATATCTATCAACTAAACCTGCTAAAAGAATAAATATGCTTGCTACCAAATAGTTACCTTCGTGAGTAGATAAAATAGATAAAACCCCACATGAAAGATTAATAAAGGTAAATATATTAGGAATACAGCTTTTCTTCATATAATCACTCCTAAAATAAAATATTATTACAGTGAGTAATTATATCATATAAATTGGTATAATATAAGAGATAGGTCTTTACTTTAAGGAAAATTTAATGTAACAAATATTCCTTCATATTCAATATAATCAAAAAAAAGTAAGGAGTGGAGTTCCTCGACAATATATGGGATTGATGATATAATCCTTTGTAGGATAATTTCACGGAGGTAATTATGAAGAAAGTTAGATTTATATATAATCCTTATTCAGGTGAGAATGTTATTTTGCATGAAATAGATAAAGTGGTTAGTATACATCAAGAAAATGGATTTCAAGTAGTTCCATACAGGATACAAAAAGGTAGAGATATTTCAGAAGCATTTGATATAGTAGATGATACTTATGAATATATTTTAATTGCAGGTGGTGATGGTACTGTAGATTCAGTAGTTAATGCCATGTTTTCAAGAGGAAAAAATCTTCCTATAGCAATTTTACCAGTTGGAACAGCTAATGATTTTGGGACATTCCTCGGAATTTCAGAAGATGTTACAGAAGCTTGTGAAAATATATTAAAAATGCAACCTAAAGCTATAGATATGGGTAAGATTAATGATAAATATTTTGTGAATGTAGCTAGTACAGGTCTGTTTACAGATGTATCTCAAAAGACAGATGTTAATTTGAAAAATACTATAGGAAAGCTAGCTTATTATATAAAAGGTATAGAAGAACTACCTAATTTTAGGAAGTTAAAAGTTAAGCTTATATCAAAAGAAGTTAACTATGATGGTGAAATGTATTTAATCCTTGTGTTTAATGGAAAAACTGCAGGAAGTTTTAGTTTAGCTACAAGAGCTGATTTAGAAGATGGATATTTAGATGTAATAATGATAAAAGCAGTAGCTATAAGAGAAATATTACCTTTGTTTATAAAAATACTAAAAGGTGAACATTTAGATTCGGATAAAGTGATTTATTTCAAAACTGATGATTTAGTAATAGAGTGTAATGAAGATATAGTAACAGATATAGATGGAGAAAAAGGTCCTGATTTCCCTTTACATATTCAATGTATTAAGGGTGAATTACAGATATTGGGAATAAAGTAAAGTGTAAAATAATAATAATAAGTAACAGTAATTATGTTGGGAGGGCTTTAGAGCGTGATTTTAGCCTATTACATCTTTTTGTTACTTATTATTTTTCTGCTTATATTATTAATACAAAAAAACTTAATATTATGTCCTAAGAAAATAAGAATATATATGGGCATAGTAAGTGTTTTATTGATATTTAGATATATTGCTTTATTTTTAGTATGTGTTATTAAAAATCCTAATTTAGCATATTTTCTTAAAGAAGTATTGTTTTTAAATCATTTAGCTATTCCTCTTATGGTATTAGCTTTATCTTATGTATATTTAAGATGGGATAAATTAGACTTTGGCATACATTATATAGTAGCAATAATACTGGCTATATTATATTTTATAGTTATGCATTTTGTAAAAGGAAAAGTTATATTAGACCCTAACTTTGGATATGTTATTAATTTAGAGAATGAGACATTAGTATATTTGATTTCATTAATTGTATTAGGAATATTATTATTATTTTGCGTTTATTTTTTTGGTAAACCTAATAGTAATAAGGTTGGAATAATATATTTAATAATAGGGCTTATAATAGTTATAGTTGAATCTGTTATATATATTGGTGGAATTAGAGTTTTTCCTTATCCATTAGTAGGAGATGCTATATTCATAATGATTATTAATTTAGCTATTAATACTTTTAAACGAAATTAATTTAATGAGCTGTATCCTTTGATACAGCTCATTTCATAGCTTTATGGTGATTATCTTCTTTTAGCCCTTGAAGATTTACTATGACTAGACTTTCTTCTCATATTTTTAGTGTTTTCATTAGAAGAATTTCTATCATCTTTAGAAGAAGAATTATTACTTCTGTTAGATGAAGACTTTTTAGATTTAGAATTATTCTTATATCTACCTGGAGTTGCAGGTATTAAACAATCTTTACCGTTACCAATTAAGTCTTCTCTATGAGCCTTAATTAATGCTTTTTTAACTTTTTCATAGTTTTTAGGAACTGCAAATTGAATTAATGCTCTTTGCATATCTTTTTCTTCTTGGGTCTTTGGTGTATAAACTTCTTCACCAGTTAAAGGGTTAACTCCTGTATAGTAAATTGTTGTAGATAAACTACCTGGTGTAGGGTAGAAATCTTGAACTTGTTCTGGAGTGTATCCCATGCTTTTAACATATTGTGCAAGTTCTATAGCTGCATCTAAGTCTGACCCTGGATGGGATGACATTAAATAAGGAACTAAGAATTGCTTTTTATCTATTTTTTTATTTATATCAAAGTACTTATTTACGAATTTATCATATACTTCTCTAGTTGGTTTACCCATTTGAGCTAAAACTTTAGGTGTAACGTGTTCTGGTGCAACCTTAAGCTGACCACTTATATGATGTTCACATAATTCTTTAAAGAAAGAATCATTTTTATCATGAATAAGATAATCATATCTAATACCAGAACGTACAAATACTTTTTTTACTCCTTTTATAGATCTTACTCTTCTTAAAACAGAAAGGTATTCAGTATGATCTATAATTAAGTTTTTACAAGGCTTAGGGAACATACATTGTTTATTTCTACAAGTACCATTTTTAAGTTGAATTTTACATGCTCTATGTCTAAAGTTAGCAGTAGGTCCTCCAACATCATGTATATATCCCTTGAAGTCAGGTAGTGTTGTTAATAATTTAGCTTCATCAACTACAGAATCTGCGTTTCTAGTTTGAATAACTCTTCCTTGGTGGAAAGTTAATGCACAGAAAGAACAAGATCCGTAACATCCTCTGTGACTAGTTATAGAAAATTTAACTTCACGTATTGCAGGGATTCCACCATCTGCTTCATATATAGGGTGATAAGTTCTAGTGAAAGGTAAATTATATGTAAAATCCATTTCCTCATTAGTAAGAGCGTCTTGAGGTGGATTTTGTACTAAATATCTATCACCGTGCTTTTGGATTAATCCTCTGCCTCTTATGTTATCTTGTTCATAGTATTGAAGTTTATAAGCTTCATTATAAGCCTCTTTACTTTCTACAACTTCTTCATAAGAAGGACAAACTAAGTATTTATCTAAGTTACTTATATCTTTAGTTACATAACAAGTTCCTCTAATAGATGTCATGTTAGAAATTTTCCCACCATATTTAAATAGTTCAGCTATTTGAATGACAGTTTTTTCACCCATACCATACATTAAAAGGTCAGCTTTAGAGTCTAAAAGAATACTTCTTCTAACTTTATTAGCCCAATAATCATAATGTGCAAATCGTCTAAGACTTGCTTCTATACCACCTATTAATATAGGAACATCTTTAAATGCTTCTCTAATTCTATTACAATAAACAATTACTGCTCTATCAGGTCTGTAGCCACCTTTACCCCCTGGAGAGTAAAGATCATCATGTCTCTTTCTCTTAGCTGCTGTGTAATGATTAACCATAGAATCAATATTTCCAGAGTTAACTAAGAAAGCATACTTTGGAGTACCAAGTTTTTTGAAATCTTCTGCATCATGCCATTTAGGCTGAGCAATAATTCCTACTGTAAAACCTTGAGATTCTAGAGTTCTTCCTATAATAGCAGTACCGAAAGATGGATGATCTACATAAGCATCTCCAGTTACTATTATAAAGTCAAGTTGATCTATATTACGTTTTTTCATATCTTCTTTACTAATTGGTAAAAAATCTTTAGCTAATTTCATATTTATTCTCCAATTTTCATAGATTTATTCTGAAAGTTTCATTTAATATTATCATACAAAAGATTTATATTCAAATGGTGAAAATAAGTAGATAGTGTCAAGTTACTTTCGGAAAATAAAAAAAATATTTTTCCGTATGTATAGTTAAAGTCCTCTAACAGCTTTTAAATATCTGCTGCAAGGATTCACTTTACCTGTATTTAATATTATTAAATTATCTAATTTCCC
>SVCL01000014.1 GCA_015058405.1 Clostridium sp. | reverse complement strand
AGTCACTGTGGATATTTATCTCCAAATGAATATGAAGATAAATATTACTCAGAAAATATAAAAAATGCATGTTAATTATAAAAAATATAATAATATAATTTATCCGAATTTAATTTGTACTTTTTCTTGACATAGTACCAGCTTTTTTTGTTTTTAATAAACCAATTGCTTTTCCTGTATTATCAAATTTATAAACAACACCAACTCTAAATATACGATCTATCCATCCTTTTAACATAGCAGGTGGTTCTCCCCACCAATTAGGATGAACTACAACCAAAATATCTGAATCTGTTACTTCCTTACAAGTCTTTCTTACATATTCATCTTTTACATCATCAATATTTTTAATATCAATTTCATCTTGCAATAATATTGGATCAAATTTTTCTTCATATAAATCATGATAAAAAATTTTATATCCTTTCTTTTTTAACTCCTCAATTGCAGTTTTTGCTATTCCATGATTAAAACTATCCTTTTTCGGATTACACACTACTACTAATGCATTCATTTCTATATTTCCTCCTATAATAACTTTTTTACTTCTTTAGCTACTTCAATAACATTTGGATATTTTAGCATAGTAAAATGATTTCCAGGCATTTCAATAACCTTTAAATCCTTTCTAGCCAAATTCCATCCCATATGTTTTATGTTCATTTGAATATTAACTTTATCATCTTTCGCTCTAAACAATGTTATTGGACAATCAATTGGCTTAATTTTATATGTCATCATATCACTTAATACTTGCCATACATTAAACAATCTCTTTAAGTAATTGACGTACTATTTCATAAGCTATTGTACCACCAGCACAATAACCAAATATTATATATGGTCCTTCTGGCTGTATTTCTTTTATTCCTTCTATATAAAGTTTTGCCATTTCACAGAAACTAGTTTTAGCAACAGTTCCTTTTTCAACTCCATAAGCCTGGAAACCATAAAATGGCTGATTCTTTCCAAGTTCCCTAACTAAGTCAGTATAGCAGAATACATTTCCATCACCTGGATGAACTGCAAATATAGGTCTCTTATTACCAAATGACTGTATTTTAATTAATGGTTTAAACTCTTTCTTATTCTCATCTAATATATATTTTGCTAATTCTTGAATTGTAGGATTTTCAAACATTGCTGAAATCGGTATATTTAAATTTTGTTCTTCATTTAAATTAGTTATGATTGATATTGCTAATAACGAATGTCCACCTATCTTAAAGAAATCATCAGTAATATTAATATTATTTCTATTTAATGCTTTACTCCATAATATTGATAATATTTCTTCCATATTATTTCTCGGAACAATCTTTTTCTCATTAGAATCTTTAAAAATATCTATTTTTAACAATTCATTTTTATCGACTTTTCCATTTGGCATTGATGGGAATTGATCTACTTCTACAAAATATGCTGGTATCATATAACTAGGTAATTTACTTTCCATAAAGGCTCTTAGGCTATCGCCATCGATTTTATGATTACTAATGTAATATAATATTACCTGTTTATCTCCATCATCTTTCAGTAAACATGCAACCTTTGTTATATTTTTATTTTCTAGTGCTACATTTTCAATTTCATCTAATTCTATTCTAAATCCTCTTACTTTAACTTGATTATCGATTCTACCAACAAATTCTATATCTCCATTTTTAGTAAACTTACCAACATCTCCACTTTTATACATTGCCCCTTTATTAGTGAACTTATTAGGTATAAACTTTTCAACTGTTAATTCTTTTTTGTTAAGATAGCCTTTTGCTATGCCTGCACCGCCTATTTATATTATTTTCTTTTATAAATTTTACAAGCCCTTTTCCTGGCAATACTTCATTTTCTTCTCCTAATACTATTGTTCCTCCTGCATTAATAGCTAAAGTAATCTCCCAAATTGATGCATCAAAGCTGAATGATGAAAACTGCAATATATTATCATTACTATTAAAATCGAACAACTTCTTTTGCGCTATATTTAAATTATTTAAGCCCCTATGAGATATAAGTACACCTTTTGGTCTTCCAGTGGACCCTGATGTATAAATTATATATGCCAAATCATCTGCTTTAATATCTAAATTTAAGTTTTCATTATCTTCTTCACTTAATTCATTTTTAATATTATCTAATATAATTACTTTATTTAACACTTCAGAAAATTCTTTATCTAACTCATTATTAGTTAGAAGAATTTTTAATGAAGAATCTTTAATTATATAATTAATTCTTTCTAAAGGATATTATTAATCACTTCCATCTTTTTTATTTTAATACCAATTTTGTATTTTTACACATTATATTTGCATTACATTTTATTTCATCTTTTATAAAAATGCATTGAGGATCAGATGCTTCAGCACATCCATATTCATTTTTTGAATTTCCTCTACATCCACCTTCACATCCAACTAACGAATATAATTTACAAATTGAACATGGTCCTTTAATATATTCTTTTTGTTTAGAAAATATAAATGTATTTTCTTTATCATTTATTATTTCTTCTAAAGAATTATTCAATATATTTCCATGAACTATATCTTGACCACAACATGAAATTACATCTCCAAAACCATTACTTTTATAGTGAATAATTAATCATTTTATCTAAATCCTTATTAATAGTTGCCTCTCCTCCTATAAAAATAATATTTGAAAATAACTTAACATTATTTTCTTTGTTGTAATTTATAATCTTATTTATTATTTCCTTTATATTTTAACACCTTTTTATATTTAATCAATTTTTTTACATTATTTTTGTATATTTAAATAATAATTACTAGTAATTTTCTTATTATCTTTTTGTTCCCTTAACACAATCATGACCTCCCATAAAACGGGTGGTTTGCATTGTGGCTAGAAGCCTTTGTTACTTGTGGGTACTACTCGCACATTGAACGTTTTGCCAACCGCATCGCTTTTACCGGCTGCACTTAAAAGATACTTTATTTTTGAATTTTTTACCACTTTGCCCGTAAATGGGTCTACATATTCTTTCAAAGTTAATTGTTTATATGCTAAATCTTCTTTTATTTGATTTTTTATATATTCTTCGATTACCTTCTTATTTCTACCGACAGTATCTACATAATACCCTTTGCAACAAAACTGCCTGTTTCCATATTTATATTTCAACTTTGCATGTCTATCAAAAATCATTAAAGAACTCTTCCCTTTTAGGTATCCCATAAATTGAGTTACACTCAATTTAGGCGGAATACTTACAAGCATATATTTACAATTCCATTTGCTATGTGCTAAACTACTATTGTCCATTATGGACACACCTCCTTGTAATTTAATTGTGGTCGGCAAACCTACTATTATTTTTACAACGGAGGTTTTATTATTTTCTACTATAGTTAAAAGCTTTTTTAGAACCACAGGTCAAACCTGTGGTATTCATAAATACAAAAAAACGACTTAACCCTTATGGTTAAGCCGTTTTTCATTCATATGTGGTATCCCCAGTAGGAATCGAACCTACATCTATCCCTTAGGAGGGGACTATTCTATCCATTGAACTATGAGGACATATTTAATTATCACATATAGAATTTTAGTATACTTAAGTTTATATGTCAACATCCTTATGCCATAATAAAAACTAATTAAGTAAAAATATACTATAAAAATAAGGATGAAGATAACTAATAAGCTATTCACCCTTATTTCTTATACTAAACTGTTACATTTACATTTCTTTATTTTTGCCAAATCTTCTAATAACCTTAACAACTAAAGTAATCATAAGCCAAGCTACTAAAATTAATATTCCTACAAATATCCATTCCTTTGAACCTATAGGTGTTAAAGTAAAGAAATCTCTACCTATTGGAATAAAGTAATTACTTAAAGCTCCAATTGCCATAGCTAAGAATAAAATTAATTTATACTTGTTAAAAGGTAATGAAACTCTATATAAAATCACCAAACTAATACCTAAGAATACAAGCACGGCTATAGCTCTACAATGATCTACTGGTGCACCCATTCTATGAGTAAAGACATAAGCACCTACTGTAAATGCCATCATTATAATTCCATTAGGAACACTAGCCGTTAATATCCTCTTTAAAAAGCCTTTAGTTACTCTACCACCACTAGGTTCTAACGCTAAGAAAAACGCTGGTATACCTATAGCAAAACTTCCTACTAATGATGTTTGAATTGGTACTAATGGATAAGGCAGCATTAAAGCAGACATTATTAAGGATAAACTAACAAAGAATATACTTTTTGATAAAAATAGTTCTGCTACTCTCTCTAAGTTATTTATTTGTCTTCTACCTTCATTTACAATCTTAGGTAAAGCTCCAAAATCTGAATTCATTAATACTAATTGAGAAACTGCCTTTGTAGCTTCTGAACCATTTCCCATAGCAATACCACAATCAGATTCCTTTAAGGCCAAAACATCATTAACCCCATCACCTGTCATAGCAACTGTATGATCTCTTGCTTGAAGAGCTTTTACTATGTTTTTCTTTTGATGAGGTGTAACTCTACCAAATATGTTGTAGTTATCTACTACTTTAATAAGTTCATCCATATCTTCAGGTAAGTTTCTTGCATCTATATATTTATCTGCACCTTCAACTCCAGCTCTCATAGCAACAGCTGATACAGTTACTGGATTATCACCTGAAATTACTTTTATACTTACTCCCTCTTCTTTAAAATACTTTATTGCATCAGGAGCTTCTTTCTTAATAACATCCTCTATTAATATAAAAGCTTTTTCTTGCAGCCTTGAAACTAAGCCTTCCCTTAATGTCATTTGATCTATTTTTCCAAGTAGTAAAACTCTTCTTCCCTTAACAGCTTCACTTTCTACTTGTTTAGAAAACTCATTATATCTATCTCCTAATAGTATTTCTGGAGCTCCTAAAACCCAAGCGCCATAACCTTTTAATATTATTCCTCCCCACTTTCTTCTTGAAGAGAAAGGAACCTTCTCTATTACGTCTATATCTGGACATTCAGTATATCCTTCTAATATAGCCTTTTGAGTTGGATTTTTACTTGGAAGGTTATGTACTAGAGCTGCAAGAACTTTATCTATTTCTTCCTTATTTTCTCCACCTACAGTTTTTACTTCTGATAACTTTAACTTTCCTTCTGTTATAGTTCCTGTCTTATCTACACAAAGCACATCAACTCTTGCAAGTACTTCTGTAGCTGATAATTGTTGAACTAATGTATCATGCTTTGCTAGTTTTACTACAGACACTATAAATGTAGCACTTGTTAATAATACAAGGCCTTCTGGAACCATCCCTACGATACCTGACACAACTCCTATTAACGCTTCTCTCCAGGTAGAATGTGAGAAAAATATTTGAGTTGTAGTTAATGTGATTCCAAGAGGAACTATTAAAATTAATAATATTTTTATTATCTTACTTATAGAATTTTGTAATTCTGAATTTATTATTTTAAATTTACGTGCTTCATCTGCAAGTTTTGAAGAATATGTGTTATTTCCTACTTTAGTAACTCTTGCGTAACCTTCCCCTGCTACTACAAAGCTTCCAGATAAAATAGAATCTCCCTCTTTTTTATAAACTGGATCTGATTCGCCAGTTAACATTGATTCGTCCACTTCTAATTCATCACCGTTTACAAGCTCTGAATCAGCTAATACTTGCTCTCCACTGCTTAAACAAACTATATCATCTAATACTAAGTCTTCTACAGATACTTCAATCTTCTTTCCATTTCTTAAGACTTTAGCATGAGCCATACTTAATACAGATAATTTTTCCAAAGTTTTTTTAGCATTTAACTCCTGTCCAACTCCTATTATGCTGTTTACAACAATCACTCCTGCAAATATTGCATTTTTTGGTGAACCTGCAATTATTACAAGTGATGCTAAAATTAAATTTAAAGCATTGAAGATATTAAAGAAGTTAGCCCTAATCATTTGTCCTATAGTTCTAGATGGAGCCTTTGGTAATTTATTTACATCACCATTTAAAATTCTTTTCTTTACTTCTTTATCTGTTAATCCTTTTAATTTCTTTAGTATATCTAAATTATTATCTTTGTATTCTTTACACTCCATATATCTCTCCTAACAAAAATAATTTTCACTTTATCATTTATTTTAATTCATAAATCTTAAAATACTCTTAAATATATTAAAATATATTATTAAAGTTTACAAATTTTGAAATGTCATTATTCTTTAATTATTTACTATATTGTACTATACTATTCTAGGAGAAAGATTATATATTTAGAAAGGATTTTTTTATGTTTAGATCTTTAATATTTTACCCTATAGCAGTAATTAGTATATTTGTAGCAGAACTTGCCCTTATAAAAGCAAGATATTTAGAACGTAAAGGTAGAATGGAAGAAAGAACCTTATTTCTTCATAAAATAACTCATAACTGGGCATCACGTATAATTAAATTATCTGGGTGTAAAGTTCATATTGAAGGATTAGAAAACATACCAAAAGACAAAACAATATTATTTGTAGCAAATCATCAAAGTTATTTTGATATTCCTTTATTAATGAGCGCTATTGACGTTCCAAAAGGTTTTATTGCAAAAAAAGAACTTGAAAAATTGCCTGGGGTAAGCAAATGGATGAGATATATAAGATGCATATTTATGGACAGGGATAACTTACGTAAATCTGCTGAATCTATAGTAGAAGGAATTAAAATTTTAAGAGGTGGCTATTCAATGGTTATTTTCCCTGAAGGAACTAGAAGTCAAGGAAAAGAACATGCATCATTTAAAGCTGGTAGCTTTAAGCTAGCTACTAAATCCAAATCTATTATAGTTCCTGTTACTATTGATGGTACTTATAAGGTTATGGAACAAGGAAAAGGACTTATTAAATCTACTGACTTAAGATTAATAATTCATCCAGCAATAGACACAACTTTACTTTCAAAAGAAGAATTAGCAGTTCTTCATGAAACAGTTGAAAAAACAGTATTTGAACCATTAAAATAAAAAAATATCTGCATCAAAATGTTGATTTAAAACTAGAGATGTTCTAATAGTAAAAAAATAAAATAATTAGCTGCGTATAGACTATTTGATTTCGGAAGAATTTCTATCTTTTAAATGCTATACTCCGCTAATTATTTTATATTTTTTTGTTTTAACATCTTTAATTTAAGTCTTTTGATGTAGATATTTTTATTTTTTTATACTCATTAAATCTTGTAAACTATCTTCAACTTCATCTAAAGGTAAGTTTCCTGCCTCAAGCTCTTGTTCTGATTTTTCTTTTAATCTTTCATAGAAACTTATACCAAGGCTTATTATATCTTTATCTTTATTGGTTACTTTTATCATATCAAATAATATATCTTCTGCTTTGTCGTATTCCTTACAAACTTCATAAAGTTTAAAAATCTTTTTATTATATTGTATTTCTATTTCGTAATCACTTATTTCATCTAAAACCTTAGAGATATCTTTTAAATAATTATCATCAATATCCTCTTCTTCTAAAAAAGCTTCATAAAAAGCTTCAATAGCTTTCTTGTAGTAATTAACCTTGTTAATTTCATTTTCTAAAACCCCATACACATACCCATGAAAATATAATAATTGTCCTAAAGCTATGTATCTATCTGCATTATATTGATTATCCTTACTTATTAAACCTATTACTTGATCAAAAGCTAATGTATCTATAGTATTTACATCTAATCCTACAAGTGCTCTCATTCCCTTATTGATTTTTTCAAATGCTACTTCAACATTTCCTTCTAATATTCCTTTATTAATTTCTTCCCTTATTAACTTAAGAGTTGACTCTACTTCTTTTTTATAATCTGTTTTTAACATCTCAAAGCCTCCGAATTCCATATTATGTATATATTATATCAGAGATACAAATAAAAAAAAGTTAAGGATTAGATTACTACCCAATAATTTAATCCTTAACTTCTCTCTATATACCCATAGTTGAACAACCCGATCTATAACTTTTTATACCCATTATTATGTTATAAATTATATACATACCTAAAATAAAATTCTCATACCCTTTGTCGAATTTCGTCTTAGAATTACAAACAACTTCTCTTCGAAATTTATTCTACTTTATGTCGCAACAAAAATCAACATAATATTTATGTTTTTTTAAAAAAATTCAGATAAAATTTACATTTTATACTCTTTATTTATAAATAAGTTTAAAATTTTTTAAATTTAATCAAATTATTTCAATATTTATTAAATTTCATTTTGATTTTTTATAATTTTTAAGTACATCTTTCATAATATTAACCTGTTTATTTTCTGCTTCTATCTCCATTTTTATTTCATCTCTTAAACTTTCGTTATCTATATATCTTAATACTGTAGTTTCCATTTTTAAATCTCCTTCATAGCAAACTAACATTGTATTTAAATAAATCTCTTCCAAAGTTTCCGTATTAGTAAATATATTATGGATTTTTTGAAAAGCATCATTTAAGCTTCTCTTATACATTTCTATATATGAAGCCTCTTTTTCTTTATTATCTATTATATTTTTGCTGACTTCTTCTAATAATTCATTTCTTACACTTAAATCTTTATCTTGTTTTAAAATAATTTCTTCTGCAATCTTTTTTACTTCTTCATTATCAGTATATTTAATAAATTTTTTCGAAATATCTTTAACCGCTTCTCCATAGCAAATACTTTCTTTTATAAAACTTACTGCAACATCGCTAGCTGTAGATAGATTTAATAACTGATCTTTAAAATTCTCTAAATCTTGTTTATTTTCAATTACGTATTTACTTTCTATATTTAAACTTACTGCACTTACCTTGAAACTTAAAAATATATTATTTATAATAACCACAAGTAATATAATATTCCTTACAATACTTTTCATAGAAATACCTCCTACAAGTTTACCTAAAATTTAGTATTTCTAGAAACATAACTTTTTATTCAAATCGAGTAGGAGGTAATCAATTATTTTGATTACAGACCTCTCACACCACCGTGCATACCGGTCTGGTACACGGCGGTTCCTTAAGTTTTAATGAATTTTAATATATTGACGCGTTAGGCTTTTCAAGCCTAAGTCAGTAAAGAATTGATTTGTAAGTGTAGTAAGTAACGGGTTTTGACCTATTTAGAATATCTTTTAGTTTTTCTTTATGTCTTCTTAATGATTGCTTAGATATATTTGAATATGCTTTTCCAAACATTATATTTAATGTAAAACCTAGAAATTTCCTTTTCCATGGTCTATCAACTGCACTTTTAACTTTATTTACTTTTAATTTCAATTTGCTTTCAATAAAATTTGTTATGTTATCCATAACCCTTTCACCAGCTCTTTTATCATGAATATCCTTTGATAATTTATACATTAGAATATCATGATTTACTTTATCAAAGAATTTTTCTAAATCTATATCCACAACCCATCTGTAACCTTCATTTATATAACCTTGTGCTTTCATTATTGCATCTTTTGCTCTTCTTTT
>SVCL01000139.1 GCA_015058405.1 Clostridium sp. | reverse complement strand
TCCTTGTAATAATCCTAAATATAATAATGGCCATAAAAATAGAGGATGTATAAAATATAAATCTTTTGGTACAGATTATCGATCAACTATCGATGAAACATCAGATTATTTTAAATCTTACTACTCTAAAAGAACAGAGTCAGAACGCTATAATTCACGTTTCAAGAACCTTAATCTTGAAAATGCTTCTGTTAGAAACATAAAATCTGTATCAAACCTAAATACTTTAGGTCACATATGTCTGTTAACCGTAGCAATTGCTGCTATTCTTACTAACAATCAAAAAAATATGCGTTCTTTAAGTAAACTTAAACGTGCGTCTTAAACACTTTTATAACCTGATATTTTACATTTTATCATCCTCATAGGGATAGTTTGCCCTTTTTTAGTTCACTTTATTAATAATAAACCTAATTTTTCTAAATAAAATTCTCTAATCAATATTCACTTTTCAAAGATCAATTATGCTTATCTCTAATAATAATTATATAATAATTATGTGATTATTTCAAAATAGGAAGGCTTATATATGTCTATAATAAAAAAGAATACCTTAAATTTTCATTTTATATATGTAGTTAGTTATGATAAAATATAATGATGTAAAATTATAAAACAAATGAACTAGGAGGACTTAATGAATAAGATAACAGATCATATTCTATGTAAAGTTGAAAAACCATCTAGATATATTGGGGGAGAACTTAATCAAGTAATAAAAAATCCAGAAGAAGTCGATATAAGATTTGCATTCTGTTTCCCAGACGTTTATGAAGTTGGAATGTCTCACTTAGGAACAAGAATACTTTATCATACAATTAATCAAAGAAAAGATACATATTGCGAAAGAGTTTATGCTCCATGGCCAGACATGGAAAAACAATTAAGAGAAAATAATATACCGTTATATGCTCTTGAATCAAAAGATCCTATAACTAATTTTGATATTTTAGGATTCACATTACAATATGAAATGTGTTATACAAACATTTTAAACATGCTTGATATGGCTGGAGTGCCAATAAGATCAGAAGATAGAACTAATGATCATCCAATAGTTATGGCAGGGGGGTCTTGTGCCTACAATCCAGAACCACTTCATGCAGTAATAGATTTCTTCGAACTTGGCGAGGGAGAAGAGATGATGGACGATGTTTTAGAAGTATATTCTAAACATAAAAAGAGCGGAAACTTCGATAGAAAAGCTTTCTTAAGAGAAATTTCTAAGATTAGAGGTATATATGTTCCTTCATTATATGATGTAGAATACAATGAAGATGGAACTATAAAAGAATTTAAGCCTAAATTCGAAGATGTACCAGCTAAAGTTACTAAAAGAATAGTAGCAGATTTTGATAATGTATCTTTCCCAGAAGATATTTTAGTACCTTATACTGATATAGTACATGATAGAATTGTACTTGAATTATTTAGAGGATGTACTAATGGATGTAGATTCTGTCAAGCTGGTATGATTTATAGACCAGTTAGAGAAAAATCAAGAGAAACTTTAAAAGCTCAAGCTAGAAAGTTATTAGAAAACTCAGGATATCAAGAAATATCACTATCATCTTTAAGTACATGTGACTATTCTGATATTCAAGCTTTAGTTCATGAGCTTATGGAAGAGCATGCAGAAGATAAGGTTGCTGTAGCATTACCTTCTATTAGAGTAGATGCTTTCTCAGTAGATTTAATTAAAGAAATACAAAAGGTTAAGAAAACAGGATTGACTTTTGCTCCAGAAGCAGGATCTCAAAGAATGAGAGACATAATAAACAAGGGATTAACTGAAGAAAAGATTTTAGAAGCTTCTAAGAATGCATTTGAAGCAGGATGGAACACTATAAAGCTATATTTCATGGTTGGTCTACCTTATGAAAACTTAGATGACTGTAGAGGAATAGGAGAACTTGCTCACAAGATTCAAGATGAATACTTTGGAATACCAAAAGGTGTTAGAAGCAAGGGATTAAAGATAACAGTAAGTACATCAATATTAGTACCAAAGCCATTTACACCATTCCAATGGGCACCAATGGCTACTATACCAGAAGTTAATGAAAAGATTGCTGCAGTTAAAGAATCAATTCATTCAAGAAGTATATGGTATAACTATCATCATCAAGAAACATCATATATGGAAGCTCTATTTGCAAGAGGAGATAGAAAAATGTGTGATGTATTAATCAAGGCTTTTGAAAAGGGAGCTAAATTTGATGGATGGTCAGAATACTTTAACTTTGAAACATGGAAAGAAGCATTAGAAGAATGTAATGTAGATGGTGATTTCTATGCGTTTAGAGAAAGAAGCTACGATGAAATTCTTCCTTGGGATTTCATTGATATTGGAGTTAATAGAAAATATCTTGAAATAGAAAATGAAAGAGCTAAAAAAGGAATAGTTACTAAGAACTGTAGAGAAGGCTGTACAGGTTGTGGCGTTAATGTAAACTTTAAAGGTCAAGAAGGAGTGTGTTTTAATGGTGCGATATCTAATTAAGTATACTAAAGAAAGCGAAATAAAATTCATTGCTCACTTAGATCTTATGAGAACAATACAAAAGGTAGTAAGAAGAGCACATCTTCCAGTTAAGTATTCAAAAGGATTTAATCCACATATGGCATTATCAATAGCACAGCCACTTTCGGTTGGAGTTTATTCTTCAGGAGAATATATGGATTTAATATTAACTGAAGAAGTTAATGAACAAGAAATAATAGATAGATTAAATGAAAAGACAGCAGCAGGAATAAAATTCTTAACAGCAACTAGGATTATAGATGTTGAAAATCAAAAGAAACTTCCTCAAGCTATGGCATTAATAGATGCTTGTAGATATATAATTAAAGTTCAATATAATGAATCTACTAATTTAGAAGAAGAATTAAAGAACTTATTAGAAGAAAAAGAGTGGAATACTATAAAGAAAAGTAAAAAAGGTGAAAGAGAAGTTGATATAAAAGCCTTAGTTTACGACTTTAAGTTCTGGATAAAGGATAATGAATTAGTTATAAACACTTTAATTCAATCTGGAAGCCGTGAACATTTATCAGCAGACCTTTTGGTAAGCTACATAAAAGAAAAGACTACAGGAGCTGATTTAGACGCTTTTGTTGATATAAAAAGAGAAGAAATGTATTATTTAAAAGGCGAAAAATTTGAACCATTATGTAAAGTTACAGGCAGGATGTGTTAATTAATGAAGGAAATATTTATAGAGAGAAGAGAGAAAACTCTTAGAATTGCTATAAAAAATAAAAATAAATTACAAGAATGCATTGTAGATGAAGAAAGTAATGGGCCTATAATTGGTGAAATATATAAGGGCAGGGTTAAGAATATTATCCCTGCTACCAATTCTATATTTGTAGACTTGGGTTTAGATAAGGAAGGGTACCTTTACTATAGTAATGAACTTAAGACAAAAGGAATTAAAAAAGGACAAGACATTTTAGTTGAGATAATTAAGGAACCTATTAACGAAAAAGGAGCTAAGATATCCACTAAATATGGAATTCCTTCTAAGTACATGGTGCTTGAAAAAGGTGAAGGAATAGAGTTCTCTAATAGATTTAAAGATGACGTTAAGAAAGAACTTATTTTAGCACAGCTTGAACCTGTTGAAGGAGCTAAGCTTATTATAAGGACAGAAGCTGCAAGTGTAAGTATCGAAGAACTTAGATTGGAAAGAAAACTTTTAGAAAGAGAGTTTGCTGAAATCAATAGAAAGATGACTTATTCTACAAAGCTTGGAAAGCTTTATGGTGATAATCTTGCTATTACAAAAGTTTTAAGAGATAAGATAGGTTTAGATGGAGCTAAAGTAGTTGTTAATAATGAAGAAGACTATAACTTTGTAATGTCATATGTTAAGGAACAGGAAAATGTTAAAGTAAAGCTTTTTGATAAAGGAAAATGTCTATTTGATTTTTATGACATTGAAAAAGAACTTCTAAAACTTAGACATAATAAAGTTATTCTTCCTTGTGGTGGATCTATTATAATAGATAAAACAGAAGCTATGCATGTTATAGATGTTAACACAGGTAAGAATATAAAAGAAAGAAGTTTTGAAAAGACTATATTAGAAACTAATATAGAAGCTGCTAGAGAAATAGGTAGACAAATTCTTTTAAGAAATTTAAGTGGAATTATAGTTATAGATTTTATTGATTTAAGAGATAAATCACATAAGGCAATAGTTATGAAGGAGTTAAAAGAAGCCTTAAAAGAAGATGGTGGAAATCTTAAGATATATCCATTTACTGAACTTAATTTAGTACAAATATCAAGGAAAAGAATAGGTAAGAGTGTATATGAATATATGGAAAGAAAATGTCCATTATGTAATGGAACAGGTAGTCTGTTAAAGTTATCTTACTTAGAAGGATTAATTAATAATGAAGTGGTTAGATATCATAACGAAAATGGTATTAAGGATTTCTTTATTGAAATTGATGAAAGTTATAGAGATGAAATAAAGGGAGATTTAATATCTTTCTTAAAGAACATCGATGGTTTAGATAAAATAATATATATAAATTATGTTACTGGTATTGAAGGATATAGAGTAGAGCCACTTATATTCCAAAATCAAAAGAAGAATATAGAACAATATTTAATAAAAATTGATTAGAAAATTATAGGTTATTACGGAAAGTGTAATAACCTATAATTTTTTTGTTATATTAAGAAAAAAATTATAGGGTTAATACAAATAATCGATTAAATTCATATAAAAAACTATATTTAATGTTGATTTGAATGTTATAATAGTATTAAAAGTGAAATTACAGAAAACGGAAGGGTGTCATGGTAGATAAGAATTTATCAAATATAAATAAAATTAATAAGAAAAAGGTAGAACGTATAAAGTTAAGGAAGAAAAAAAGAAGAAATAGAATGATTTTTACATTTGTATTATCAGTTCTTCAAATTATTATAGGTTTTGAAATATTATATCTAAAAGATAAAAGTCTTAAGGTAGAAAAATATAATTCGGAAAATAGTAGGGAAGTAGTTATTTCTATTGGTGGTAATTGTGTTTTAGGAAATAAGTCAGACGATAATGAAGTAAAAGATATAATAGCTGATGAAGAAAGAGGATATAAATATTTTTTAAAGGATGTTCAATCGATTTTAAGTAAAGATGATTTCTCAATAGTAAATTTAGAAAGTCCAATAAATAGATTTAAAACAGATTATAAACCAAGCTTGAGTTTTGAGGATTATTCAAATGTTATGAAAGATTCATCAATAGATGGAGTTGTTCTTTCTAACTTTGGTGATAATAAAAATAAAGCTGTTAAAGTATTTGAAGAAAATAATATAAGTATTTCAAATGGTGAAGATAGTTATATTAAGGAGATTAACGGAGTAAAGATAGGCATTATAAGTTATAATGGCTGGGGATTAACTGATGATTTAAAAGTTAAAATAGCTTCTAATGTGGAAAATCTAAACCGCCAAGGTGTAAAGTTTAAAATTGCTTATTTTAACTGGGGAAATAGAGAAGAAACTGAACAAAATGAAGTTCAAGAAAAAGTAGCAAGATTTGCAATAGATAATGGTGTTGATGCTGTCATAGGAAATTATCCAGAATCAATTCAAGGTATAGAAAATTATAATGGTAAGCTTATAGCTTATTCTTTAGGAAACTTATGTTATACTGGAGAATTAAATAAGAATAATACATTAAGTTATATTTTACAAATAAAACTTAATGTAAATAAAGAAGAGTTAGTAAATGTAGAATATAAGATTATACCAGTTATTATTTCGGATACCGGAAGCTATATATATAAGACAAGCTTGGCTGATGAAAAGAGTAAAAATTCTATATTAAAAAAATTAAATAAAACAGCCAATGATTTTAAAAATGAAATAACAGAAAGATATTTTGAAATAAAATAAAAATGTGATCCGTAAACTAAAACTACTAATGTTTATGGATCACATTTTTGATAATTATTTTATCTTAGCTAAGCATATTAGATGCACAATATTAATTTTTTAGAAAGAACTACTAAATATCATATATAGTTTCTATTGAACTACAATGTTAGAAAATCTGATATCTGTGATTTTAAAACCTTGAACACTCTTATTGATAGTTTCCATGAGTTCTTTTTTCATTTGCGTACCATCATTATTAATTACAAAATCAGAAGTTTTTCCTTTAATATAAAAATTAATTGCATCAGCTACTACGACTAATTGTTTTTCTTTAGTTAGTTGTTTTTTTGCAGTTGAGTCCCACTTATTATATGCAACTGAAATATTACCCTTGAAATATCGTTTGCCACCTTCGTCGGCTAGGTTTACCATTACATCTCCCAAAGATACATATACTTTTTCTTTTGGATTTGTGAAAAAGTTTTTGTAACAATAGAAACCAGCGAAAGAAGCCGCACCAATAACAACTAGTATAAGAGTTGCAATGAATATTTTAAACCCTTTACTAGACTTCTTGGTAGAGCCTACATAATTTTCTTCATAATCAACTTGTTTTTTCATAAATATCACTACTCCTTAAGGTTCTTTCCATAATTAAATAATTATACAGTATAATTGTACTATTAATTGGTTCTATATTCCATAAAATAAATAACTTTACAAATAAATGTCGTAAAAAAAGTCAATCTATACATAAAATACATTATATATATTTTAAAATAATCTTTACATTAATGATGATTCATGATAAAATATGACGGTAAACCGCTCACGGAAAGGTTTTTTAAAAACAGGGTTCAAACCTTGTACCTATAGTGGCGAGACCGTTATGAGGAGGTGTTTTTATAATGTACGCAGTAGTAAAGACAGGTGGAAAACAATACAGAGTTCAAGAAGGAGACGTTCTTTTCGTTGAAAAGCTAGAAGCTGAAGTTGAATCAACAGTTGAATTAACTGAAGTTCTTGCTGTTGGAGGAGAAACTTTAAAGGTTGGAACTCCAGTAGTAGAAGGAGCTAAAGTTGTTGCTAAAGTATTAGCTCAAGGTAAAGCTAAGAAAGTAACAGTTTTCAAGTATAAGAGAAAGAAAGACTACAGAAGAAAGAATGGTCACAGACAACCTTATACTAAGTTAGTTATCGAAAAGATCGAAGCTTAATTCTTATGATAGAAATTAAAATAAGATCTGAAAAAGATAATATTTTATCTTTCAGTATAAATAATCATGCTATTGGAAGAGAGAGAGATGCTATTATAGCAGGAGATGCGTTTGACATGATATGTAATACTGTATCTGTATTATCTCAAAGCGTAATTATTGGATTTGACGAAGTTTTAAAACTTAATGTTAATTATGAAATGAAAGATGGATATCTTGCACTAGACCTTAAAGGGTTCACCCAAGAGGAAATAGAGCAAGGACAGGTCCTTTTGAGGACCTTTGCAAAAAGTTTAGAAAGTGTTATTCTAAGCTTAGATCAATCCTTTGGAATAAATAAACGTAAGGAATATATCATTTTAAAAAATGAGGAGGTGTAAACTATGTTAATAATGAACCTTCAACTGTTCGCTCACAAAAAAGGGCAAGGTAGTACAAACAACGGTAGAGATTCAGAAGCTAAGAGACTTGGTGTTAAATCAGCAGATGGTCAATTCGTTCTTGCTGGAAACATAATCGTTAGACAAAGAGGAACTAAGATCCATCCAGGAAACAACGTTGGAAAAGGTGGAGACGATACTCTATTTGCTAAGATTGATGGAGTTGTTAGATTTGAAAGAATGGGTAGAGACAAGAAGAAAGCAAGTGTTTACCCAGTAAACGTAGAAGAAAAAATAGCTGAATAATTTTTTTCTTATTGAAAAGCACCCTGAGATTCAGGGTGCTTTTTTAAAAGTCTTAAAATTTTTTAAATAATTCCTTAAATTGAATATGAATTTTATATTCATGATATAATAAAAATAGGAAACTTAAAGAATGATAAATATGAACAAGAGATTTTACATAAGGACAGGTGATTAAATGTTTATAGATAAGGCCAAGGTGTTCGTAAAATCTGGTAAGGGTGGAGACGGAGCTATCTCTTTCAGAAGAGAAAAGTATGTTCCACTAGGAGGACCAGATGGTGGTGATGGAGGAAAAGGAGCAGATGTTATTTTTAAAGTTGACACTGGAATAACTACACTTCTTGATTTCAAATATAAGAAAAAGTTTATTGGTGAAGATGGTCAAAATGGTGGAACTTCAAAGTGTTATGGTAAAGATGGTTCAGATCTTTATATAACTGTTCCTATGGGAACTATTATAAGAGAAGCTAGTACTAATAAAATAATAGCAGACCTTTCACATAAAGATGATGTTTTTGTTCTTTTAAGAGGTGGAAAAGGTGGAAAAGGAAATTGTAAATTCTGTACACCTACAAGACAAGCGCCACATTTCTCAGAGCCAGGAATGCCAGGAGAAGAATTAGAAATAATATTAGAACTTAAACTTTTAGCTGATGTTGGATTATTAGGATTCCCTAATGTAGGAAAGTCTACTTTCTTATCAATGACAACAAAGGCAAAACCAAAGATAGCAAACTATCACTTTACAACACTAAAGCCAAATTTAGGAGTTGTAGGTACAAATGGAACAGATCCGTTTGTAATGGCTGATATACCATGTATTATAGAAGGTGCTGCTGAAGGTGTTGGTTTAGGATTAGAATTCTTAAGACACATTGAAAGAACTAGACTTTTAATACATGTTGTAGATATATCAGGAGTTGAAGGGAGAGATCCTTTCGAAGATTTCGTAAAGATAAATGAAGAATTAAAGAAATATTCAGTTAAGTTATGGGATAGACCTCAAATAGTTGTTGCTAATAAAATGGATATGCTTTTTGATGAAGAAGTTTTTGAAAACTTTGAAAGAAAAGTTAAAGAACTTGGATATGATAAAGTATTTAAGATGTCAGCAGCTACAAGAGAAGGTGTAGATGAAGTTATTAAAGAAGCAGCAAGAATGCTTAAGGAAATTCCAATAAAAGAATTTGAAATTTCTGATGAAGAAAGATATATACCAGCAGAAAAGAAATTTACTTATGAAATTAGTGTGGAAAGAAATGATGAATTTGATACATACATTGTTTCAGGAAGCTTCGTAGATAGATTATTAGAAGCTGTAGATTTATATGATGCAGATTCATTAAGATACTTCCATAAGGTTCTTACTAATAAGGGTGTTTTAGGAGAACTTAGAGAAATGGGAATTAAAGATGGAGATATGGTAAGACTTAATGACTTTGAATTTGAGTATCTATTATAATAGGTAGTAGGAGGAAGAACTATGCTAACAGGAAAGCAAAGAGCGTATTTAAGAAAATTAGCTCATAATATGGATCCTATTTTTCAAGTTGGAAAAAACGGAATAGAAGATACTTTTTTAAAGCAAGTTGAAGAAGCTTTAGAAAAAAGAGAATTAATAAAGATAAAAGTTCTAGAAAACAGTGGATTAGAAGCAAGAGAAGCTTCTGATATAATATGTGAAGAAATAGGTTGTGAAGGAATTCAAGCTATAGGAAGCAAGCTTGTTGTATATAAGCAATCTAAGAAAAAACCACAAATAGAGTTACCACAAGCTAGATAGTTATGAAAAGAGTGGGTATAATTGGTGGAACTTTTGATCCAATACATTTAGCTCATCTTAATATAGCAGAAATAGCAAAGGATAGATTAAATCTAGAAAAAGTAATATTTATACCAGCGGGAAGCCAACCTCTTAAGTTAGACAAGAAGGTTACGAAGGCTTCCTTAAGGTTTAATATGGTAAAAACTGCTATTCGAGGAAAAGATGGCTTTGAAGTTTCAGATTATGAAATACAAAAACAAGGAATAAGCTTCACATATGAAACATTAGAACACTTTAAAAAAGAAGATGAACAGTTATATTTTATAACAGGTGCAGATTGCCTTTTAAATTTAGAAAAGTGGAAAGGTGTAAAAAGAATATTAGAACTTTGCAAATTTGTTGTTCTAACAAGACCAGGATATAATGATGAAAAATTAGTTGTACAAAAAGAATATATAGAAAAAAAATATGGTGGAGAAGTAATACTTTTAGAAATAGATGGTGTAGATATGTCATCTACAGAGATTAGAGAAAAAGTTAAAAAAAATGAAGATATAAGTTCATTAGTTACAAGAGATGTATTGAAGATTATAGAAGATAATTGCCTATATAGGGAGGAATAAGAACATGAGTATATTACAAGATGCTTATGATTGCGTAAAGGGTAGTATTAAAGAAAAAAGATTTATACACACTTTGGGAGTAGTTTCAGTTGCTAAGAAGTTAGCAAAAATTAATGGTGTAGATGAAGAAAAAGCAGAACTTGCAGCATTATGTCATGATATTGCAAAAAATATATCTAAAGAAGATATGGAAAAAATAATATTACAAAATAATGTAGTATTAACTGAAGATGAAAAAAATACTTTTGAACTTTGGCATGCTATATTAGCACCAGTAGTTGTAAAACAAAAACTTGATATTAAAGATGAAGAAATATTAAGTGCTATTAGATGGCATACTACTGGCAAAGAAGACATGACAAAGCTTGAAAAGATTATATATATAGCAGATATGATAGAACCTTCTAGAGTTTTTGATGGGGTAGAAGAAATAAGAGAAGAAACTTTGAAGGATTTGGATAAGGGAGTTTTATTAGGGTTAAGTCATTCTATTAAGTATTTACTGGAAAATGGGAATCTTATAGATATAAATACAGTTAAAGCAAGGAATTATTTGATATCTAATAAATAATTTAAAAAGGAGGATAACATGCCTAGGGATAAAAGGGAACCAGATGGAATAAGGAGAAAGCGACAAAGAAGAGCTCCAAGGTCATTAGAAGATATAGAAAAAAGTAGATATGTTAATTTGGATGATATACGTGAAGATTCTAGTGGGAGAAGAAGAAAAACAAGTAAAAAGAAAAAATTTAAAAGTATAAAAAGAAAAGTTTTTATGGGGATAGCATTAATTATTGCCGCTATATTGTTAATGATTGTTACATCAGTAGTAGGTTTCTTTGGAAAGCTAGATAATAGTAATACTATTGCAGCAACTAAGCCAAGTGGTGATTCTGTTAATATACTTTTGCTTGGAATGGATATTGGGGATACTAATCAAGTAGAAAATAAAAGTATAAAAAGAACCGATACTATGATGCTTGTAAATTATAATAAAAAGACTAAGGTAGTTCAAGTAGTATCTATACCAAGAGATACATTAATAACAGAAGGAAATAATAAATATAAAATTAATGCTGCGTATGTAAAAGGTGGAGATGAAAAAACAAAGTCTGTTGTTCAAAGTTTATTGGGTGTTACTATTAATTATATTGTAAAGGTAGACTATGCTGCTTTTAGATGTTTTATTGATGTTATTGGTGGCGTAGATATGGAAATTGAAAGAAATATGAAGTATGATGATGATGCTCAGAATTTGCATATAGATTTTAAGGGCGGAACAGTAACTCACTTAGATGGAAAGAAGGCAGAAGAGTTTTTTAGATGGAGAAAAAATAATGATGGAACTGGATTTGCAAATGGAGATTTGGATAGAATAGAAAATCAACATAAGTTCCTAAAAAAAGTAGTTGATAAATGCAAAACACCTACGATTTTATTTAAGATGTCAAAGATATTAACATGTGTAGCTGAAAATATGAGTACAAATATGTCTTCAACAAATATTATTTCATATGGAATGAAGTTTATGACTGCAAAGTCTATAGAGATGAAGACTATTCAAGGAACGCCAAAGATGATACAAGGTCAGTCTTATTTGGTGTTTGAAAAAAGTAAAAATAAAGATTTGATGCAATCTTTGCAAAGTGGGGCTTCTAGCAGTGATACAGCAATAAGTAAAGAAGATGTGAAGATTTTAGTTCTTAATGGTACCAAGATTAATGGTTTAGCAAATAGGGTTAAGACAGCTTTAGAGGTATTAGGATGGAATAAAATTGATACTGGAAATACAGATCCAACAAGTAAAACTATAATCAAAACTGATAATAAAGATATTAAAAAGATTATGGAACAAGATTTACCAGAGGCAGGTAAGTCTGATAGCAAACCAAAGGATGAAAAATACTCATCTTATGATGTGGTTATTGTAGTAGGTACAGATTATAAGAAATTAGGAGAATAAAATAAATGAGTACTTTAGAAAAGAAAGTTGATAAAAAATATGAAGGAGCTACAATAAGAGAATTCTTAAAAGAAGAATTAGGACTATCTACAAGACTTATTAGAAGTGCAGCTTTAGAAAATAGGGTTTTAGTAAATAAGAATTCAGTAAGAATGAGATTTGCACTTCATGAAGGTGATGAGGTTATAGTAAAGCTTCAAAGAAAAGAAAGTCAAAATATTGAGCCAGAAGATATACCAATAGATGTAGTTTATGAAGATGAGGATATTATAGTTGTAAATAAACAACCTAATATAGTAGTTCATCCAACAAGGAGACATCCGTCAGGTACATTGGCTAATGGTATATTATATTATTTTAAGCAAACTAATCAAAGCTGTATAGTTAGATTAGTAAGTAGATTGGATATGGATACATCTGGGCTAATAATTATAGGAAAAAATCAGTTTGCTCATATGGCTCTTTCTAAAGAAATGCAAGAAAATAATTTAGAAAAGAGATATTTAGCAGTAGTACATGGTCATTTAAAAGAAAAAGAAGGAACTATTGATGCACCTATATATAGACCAGAAGGAGAAGGAAGTATTCAAAGAATAGTAGATGAAAGAGGTCAGAGAAGTATAACTCATTATAGAGTTATAGAAAGTTATAAGGATGCAGATTTAGTTGAGTGTTTATTAGAGACTGGTAGAACGCATCAGATTAGGGTACATTTAAGTCACTTAGGTCATCCTATTTACGGTGATTCCTTATATGGTTATGGAGAAGAAGAAAAGGAGTTAATTACAAGACAGGCATTGCATGCTTATGGTCTAGATTTTAAATCTCCAAGGACTAAGGAAATTTTATCTTTAAGAGCAGATTTGCCAGAGGATATAAAGAATCTTATAAAACAGTTATAGGTATAATAAAAATAAGATATTAGTATGATATTAAATTAAACTCATATTAATATCTTATTTTTATTTTTTATTTTATGGTATATAATAGAAATATATGAATAAAAGAGATGTAATGTTATAAAATGAAAAAAGGAATCAAACTATTGGGTGTTTAGGGGGAAAGCATGAATATAGATGAATTAAAGGAGTTGCTCGTTTTAGTAAGTAAATATAATTTTTCTAAGTTTGAGATGAATTTTGAAGGTAATTCGATAAAAATTGAAAGAAATTCCGGTATTAAGCCAAAACAAATTAAAGAAATAAGTGTAGATAAAGATATTATAGATGAAATAAAGTTTAAAGAAGATATAGATAAATCTGTTAGTGAAAAAGTAGAAATTATAAAGTCTACTATGGTTGGAGTTCTTTATAATAGTAAAGCACCTGATTTTAAACCATTTATAAAAGTAGGGGATAAAATTAAAAAGGGACAAGTAGTATGTTTGATTGAATCTGTAAAAATTATAAATGAAGTTAGAAGTGAGTATGATGGGGTAGTGGAAGAGATATGTGTACCCAACAAAGGTATAGTAGAATTTGGTGAACCTCTAATAAAGGTAAGGGTGAAATAAATAAAGATTCCTTGAATATAAGTTAATTCAAGGAATCTTTATTTATTTGAGCTTTTCTTATACTTCTATTTCTTCTCTTTTTATTAATTATAAATAATAAAAGAACTATAATAGCAATTAAAGCAGCTACTTTAACTTCGGTATAATCATTAGGATTAGTAATGTTATTAAGATCAATAGCAGAAGAATGCTCGTGATCAATTCCACTATTTAAGTTAATACATTCAAATTCTTGATTATTAACTATTACTTTAGCATTAGTTAACATATCGCCTTGTTTGAATGTCTTTTTATCTAAATTTTCAGGAACTGCATAATCTAATGAAAATTTTAGTTGAGGTTTTTCATCTCTAAAACAAGTATAAAACTCATCCTTTTCTGCAATTAAAGGGACAACGGTACCATCACTTAACTTTGTAGAACCTACTTCTTGTCCAGCAGTATACAGTTGAGCCTTTTCAAAGTTATCAAATCCATAATCAAATAATTTTGCTACATCACCATATACTTGATTAATACCTTCTCCATTCAGAAATGAACCTATAAGAGTATGTCCATCTTTTTCGGCAGATATTATATTAGTAAAGTTAGCTTTAGTTGTATATCCTTTTTTTGAAGCGACAGAATACTTATAATAGTAGCTTGAATTAGGATTTATAATGTAGTTATGATTGTTAAGCCATCTTTGGTTCCCATCTATATTGCTAGGAGACATTTGAATAGAATTAGTTCTAGCTATTCTTATAAATTCAGGGTTCTTTATAACTTCTTTCATAAATAAAGCAAGATCATGAGCAGTTGTTACATGTTCAGGATCAGGTAAACCACTAGGATTTTTAAAGTTACTATTATTTGCTCCTATTTCTTTAGCTTTTGCGTTCATAAGTTTTGCAAATTCTTCAATAGATCCAGAAACATGTTCTGCTAAAGCTATAGCACAATCATTTCCAGATTCAAGGATAAGTCCTAAAAGAAGTTCTTCGACTTTAAACTGTTCACCTTCTTTAAGGCCTATAGAGGTTCCATCAATTTCTGCAGCTGTTTTACTAACTGTTGCAACTTCATCAAGTTTGCATTTTTCAAGAACAATTAATGCTGTTATTATTTTTGTAGTTGATGCAGGAAAGAATTGCTGATCTCCATTTTTTGAGCATAAGACTTGTCCAGTATCACTATCTAATAATACTACTCCTTTAGAATTTAATTCAGGAGGAGGAGTTGTAGCCTTTGCAGGCACACTTATAAGTGATAAGAATACAGTTACAAATACAAAAAAATAAATAAACTTTGATTTTGATAAGTATAATAATTTTTCCATTTTAACTCCTTCAATTTAAGTTTCTTAATACATTTTATCAAAACATGATAAATTTTACTAGTTTATTTACAGCTTGCTGGTTATGAATATAAAATATGTCAATAATATATTATATGTTAAGGAGTGAGATGCATGAAAAAGAATTATAAATCTATAGGTATAATAACAATCTTTATAGCTATAGGTGTTTTTTTATTGAGTAAATATTTAATGGGAGGTAGG
This sequence comes from Clostridium sp., assembly GCA_015058405.1. Taxonomy (GTDB): domain Bacteria; phylum Bacillota; class Clostridia; order Clostridiales; family Clostridiaceae; genus Clostridium. Next base: position 28,438 of record SVCL01000139.1, on the reverse strand, counting down.
AATGAACTTGAAAAGAATGATAAAGAAGAAATATTTGTAGAGGAACAAAACCAAGATGGGGGAGTTAGTCAAACATCACAAAAAGAAAAAAATAAAATAGTAGTGGAGATAAAAGGTGAGGTTTCGAAGCCTGATGTTTACTGGTTAGAAGAAGATAGTATTGTACAAGATTTGTTGACTTTAGCAGGAGGTTTAACAAGTGAGGCAGATATTACTTCTATTAATAGAGCTGAAAAGTTAAATAATCATGATGTTTTGATAGTGCCAAATAAAAATAGTAATGAGGGAAATAATTTAAGAAATAATAATGACATTTCAAGAAATGATTTAGTAAATATAAATAAAGCTACTGAGGAAGAATTAAAGGCCTTAAATGGAATAGGTGCCTCAAAGGCTACAGCAATAATTAGCTATAGAGAGAAGAATGGTGAATTTAAAAAGATTGAAGATATAAAAAATGTAAAGGGCATAGGAGAGAGCTGTTTTGAAAAGATAAAAGATAAGATAAGGATATAAGTTAAGAGTGTTTAAAAAAAATCCTTTTAATGTTATAATTAATCAGAGTTAGACAAATATTATTAGATGACTAGGATGAAGCTACATATTATTATGTAGATGAGGAGGATATTATGTCAAAAAAAATTATAGCAATATTGATGTGTTTAACTATATCAGCATCTTTTATTGGATGCGTTAACAAGGATAAAGCTGAAGATAGTAAAAATCAAAAAACAGTAGTAGAAATAACAGATGATGATTTAAAAGGACCATGGGCAACGGATTTTACATTAATTAAGTTTAATGATAAATTTGATAATATATTAAAATCTGTAGAAGAAAAAACTAAAGAATATGGTTTACAGTATACAAAGGAAGAAATTGCTAGGGATAATAATGAAAAATATATAACTCTAGAAAACAAGGGTGCAGAAAAAAACAGGCTTGAAGGTATGTATTTTGGAAGAACGATTTATGGGGATGATTCTTCTTCCGGAAAGATAACTATGAAGTTACTATTAAACTTTGATGGGGAAGCGGCTAAAAAGGACAAGAATTTTGACCTTGGAGCTACATCAATAGCTAAATATGCAGAGTTCTTTACTGAGGAACATGATAGAAATTATTCTGAGTTAAATGAACAAATCCTAGGAGCATTAAATAGTGACAAAGAAGAGGGGATAATAAGAAATCAAATTAACGGACTTTATGAAGAATGTACTGTTACTAAAACATATATAGTATATACATTACATACTAAAAAACTTGATTTCAAAAAGCCAGAACAATAATTTTATATATATGTAAATAATAAGGAGGAGAATTTTATGTTAAAAAGATTATTCGCAAATTTATTAGACCAAATGGTGGTATTTGGAGTTTCAGTTGGGGTGTTTTTCTTAACACAAGCAATCATGAAAGGTTTTGGGTTCCAAATGGTTGCTAGCACTGAAGCATATTTCTTAATAATATTCTATGGGGTATTAAACTTAATTTATTATCCAATATTTGAAGGAACTAAGTATGGTACAACCATAGGAAAGAGAATACTAAAATTAGACGAAAAATAATAGACGACAGAAGAAATTAAGTAGGAGTATAGAATGAGAAAAGGCAGTGAAATACTAGTTAAAATTGAAAAAACAGAATTTCCATCAATGGGAATAGGTAGAGAAGGCGAAAGAACAATTTATGTTAAAAATTCTTTCCCAGGACAAACAGTTAGAGGAAGAGTAAAAAAGAAAAAAGCTGACTATGCTGAATTAAAGCCATTAGAAGTAGTGGAAAGAGCAGAATATGAAATAGATGCAAAGTGTCCACACTTTGGAATCTGTGGAGGTTGTTCATCGCAAACTTTAACTTACGAAAAGCAATTAGAGCTTTTAGGTGAAGAAGTTAAGAACCTTTTTGTAGATGCAAATATTTCTACTGGAGAATATGAAGGTGTTACAGGAAGTCTTAATCAATGGGAATATAGAAATAAGATGGAATTTACTTTTGGAGATATGGAAAAGGGTGGAGAGCTAACTCTTGGAATGCATATTAAAAATAAATCTTTTGGAATTATAAATGTTGATAAGTGTCAGATAGTTGATGAAGACTACAGAAAGATAATATCTGTAACAGTTGAATATTTTAGAAAGCAAGATTTACCTTACTATAGAGTAATGAAAAGAGAAGGTTACTTAAGACACTTAGTAATCAGAAAGGCTAAGAATACAGGAGAGTTAATGGTTAACTTAGTTACTACTACTCAAATAGATTTTGACCTTACTGAATATGTAGAGTTACTTAAGAATACTAACTTTGATGGTAAATTAGTATCTGTATTACATACAGAAAATGATTCTTTCTCAGATGCTGTAATAGCTGATAAACTTAATGTCTTATATGGAATAGATCACATACAAGAAGAATTATTAGGTTTAAAGTTTAAGATATCTCCATTCTCATTCTTCCAAACTAATACTAAGGGAGCTGAAGGGCTTTATAGTATAGTTAGAGAATACATGGGTGATTCTGAGAATAAAGTAGTATTCGATCTATACTGCGGTACAGGAACAATAGGTCAAATAGTAGCACCAAAAGCTAAAAAGGTTGTTGGTATTGAGCTTATTGAAGAGGCTGTAGAAGCAGCTAAGGAAAATGCTAAACTTAATGGATTAAATAACTGTGAATTCCTAGCAGGGGATGTAGCAGAAATAATAAAAACAGTTAAGGACAAACCAGATATAATTATATTAGACCCACCAAGAAGTGGAGTTCATCCAAAGGCTTTAGATTATGTAATTAAGTTTAAGGCTAAGGAAATAATATATGTATCTTGTAATCCTAAGACTTTAGTTAATGATCTTAAGGTGTTAACTGATTCTGGGTATGAGATTGTTAAGACTAGAGTTAAGGATATGTTCCCTAACACTCCACATGGAGAAACTGTGGTTAAGTTAATAAAGAAATAGAATCTTAGAAACAGAAACTAATTATTTGGTTTCTGTTTTTTGTTTCGTAAATTATAAAACATACTTTAAGTAATTTTTAAAAATAAATATGTAAATATTGAATGAAAATTGGAAATAAGATATGATAAAGGTAATTTTAGGGACTGGTCAATAAAATAATATTTTGATAAAAAGGGAGATGCGTAAAATGTTTAAAAGAGTGAGAAAAATATTTATAATGTTATGTACTGTAATTTTGATTGGTTCTACTATTGGAATTATGCCAGTGTCAGCAGGAGAAGTAAGCGATGCAAATGCAGTGATTGTAAATGATTGGGCTTATGTTAGAAAAGATAATGGAGATATAATTCAAGGAAAAAGAGTTAATGTTGGAGATAGAGTAAGGGTAGTAGGGATTAATTATGATGAGCAGTTAACATATGTTCAGTATCCTACTGCTAAAGGTGTCGATGGAGGATGGATTAAAAATTGTTCAATTATTAAATATTTTTATCAAGGACAATATCATAATGGATCTACACGTGAACCAGTTTATAGTGATCCATATTGGAAGAATCAAATAGGATCATTAGATCCATATGAATATGCAACTCCATTATATAGATATGAATCATATAAATGAACAGGAGGACTTTTTATAGTATATAATACAGCAAAAGGTGCTAATACTAAGACTGGATACGTAAAGTATAATGGTGGATTTACTAAATTTTAAGTTATAGTAAAAGTTTATAATCATATAAAAGGGATTTACGTGTGTGTCTACAGGAACGTTAAAATTTGATATTAGTAGGATTGAGATAGACTTGTAGGATAGACAAGATTTTAATTAAGGGTTTTGTTAGATAAAGTGATTGAAAGGATTATAAGCTTTAAAATAATATTATGGTTATAGTTTATATTTGGGGCATAGGTTATCAGATAATCCACGATAAGGATATATTAATGACAGCTTTTGATACTATAATAAATTTATTGTTATTGTTTCTTGGAATAAAATTAATAAGGGATTCAGGAGTAGAAGAGATCAAAATTACACAAAGAAATAATAAAGCATTCTATTTTGAGCTGACATGGTATGCTTTTTATGTTATGTTTACGTTTATTACCAATAAGCTAGGTATTTTCATAGTAAATGAAATGACTCATTGGATTGGTTTAGTAATGTACCCACTTATGGTATTTCTACTTACTTATTATTATAATATTGGAATACAAAAAGTAATTTCTAATATATTAAATTTGATTATGAATATACCACTATACTTATCACTTATGCTAATAATGGCTGGCTTTACAGAAGAATTTTTCTTTCGTGGAATACTACAAAACTTATTACAACATGGTGCCCTATTATTATACATTCATTTAATAATATGATTTTTATGATGTTTCAAAATTTATTTTTAAAATAAAGTCCTAAATTACGATCTATTACTGAATTAAGTTCTTAAACAAAAAAGTATCTCTAAATGTTAGATAAATATAACTAGATAGTAGAACAGTATACAAGATGTAAAAAAGAAATAAAAATAATGGGGAGGTATCAAAAGGAATTACTTAAATACTAAAGATGTTATGATATCAAAAAATATAAAATACTAATCCTCATCAAAATGCTATACTCCGCTAAGTATTTTATATTTTTTTGCTATAACATCATTGATTTAAGTCTTTTGATACAGGCCCATTTTTAATAGTGATTTTGTAATTTTTTTTACTTATTAATTTTTAGATTATCCGTATCTCTTTACCTTATTTCTTAGAGTAATTAATTAATTTCTCTGACATTTGAGAAATATCAGTGATATTTTTACATATTTCATTTGTTGCATTATGTTGATCATCAGAAATATTTCTTGCCATTGTTATATCTTTCAAAACACTATTTACTGATTTTTCAATCTTTTGAAGAGACGAAACTACCTGCTCTGCAGTTTCTTTACTTTGTACTGCAAGTTTTCTCATTTCAGAGGCAACTACAGAAAATCCTTTTCCGTTTTTATCTGCTTCAATTGTATTACTCTCAATTGATTGCATCATAGAACTTAACTCTCTTGCTGCAGTAGATATACCTTGTATAGATGTGTTAGTTTTACTAAGCGATTCTGTAAGTTCTTTAGATGCTTGTTCCATTTTTTCAATTTTATCTATATTAACAATAGCTTTTTTAGTATTTCTAATAGTTTATATAACCTTTTCATACCCAGATCCATTTATACGGTCTCCTAATTTCATTGGGAATTGAATAGTATTTGTATTTGCTATATACAAGTATTTTTCCGTATCTGATATAGTTATGGCAAAATCTTCTTGTAAAAAATTCTGAAATAAAGGTGCAGAATCTATTATCTTTTGAAAATATAATTTTCCTCTTTGTAAAAATATGAATTCTTTCTCCTATTTTCGTCAAATAATCTCATTACTTAATATTAAGTGATAAAAAATAGATTTAATACCACCACAAAGTTTTATATTAAGAAATATTTGTTTTTTTGATTATGCTTTGTAAAAGGTTTACTATGTAAATAGATGTATTATCCTAAAATTAAGTAAGTATAGATTAATTAATAAGAGAGAACACGGGAAAGGAAGATAAACATGATCAAAAAGGTATATAAAACCAAAAATGGAAACATACATTATTGGATTTCAGATGAAATAAACAAAGATGCAATTTCATTAATTTTTCTTCCAGGTTTAACAGCTGATCATAGGTTATTTGATAAGCAGATAGAGTATTTTGAAGGCAAATATAATATTTTTGTATGGGATGCTCCCGGACATGCAGCTTCTTGGCCTTTTAAGTTAACCTTTAAACTTACTGATAAAGCAAGATGGCTTGATGAGATTATAGTTAAAGAAAATTTAAATAAAGTTATAATTATTGGTCAGTCTATGGGTGGCTATGTTGGACAAGTATATTCACAAGTTTTTCCCCATAAGCTACAAGGCTTTGTTTCAATTGATTCTGCACCTTTACAGAGGAAATATGTAACTGCAATTGAACTTTGGCTACTAAAGAGAATGGAGATTGTTTATAGATATTATCCATGGAGATATTTGTTAAAGTCTGGAGTGAAAGGTGTTGCTGTATCTGAATACGGTAGAAAATTAATGTTGGATATTATGATGGTATACGATGGACAGAAAGAGAGATATGCAAAATTATCAGGACATGGTTTTAAAATACTGGCAGAGGCTATGGAGGCTGATTTACCCTATGAAATAAAGTGTCCTGCACTTTTAATATGTGGAGAGAAAGACCATGCAGGCTCTTGTATCAGATATAATAAGGCATGGCATAAGGATACAGGAATACCCCTTAAGTGGATAAAGAATGCTGGACATAATTCTAATACTGATGAACCTGATATTATTAATAATCTTATAGAAAACCTTGTGATTAAGCTTAAGAAAAATATATAATAGTAGAATATTGTAATTAAAATTAAATTTTCCCTTTTGGGTATATTCAATACATTGGAAAAAATGTTATAATGTTGTTGAATAAATTTTAAGGGGGAATAAACATGAAAAAGTCGAAAATCAACAAAAAAAGTCTAGTAATTTCTTTTATACTAATGCTTACTATGATCTTTTCTTGCTTTACAAATGTAGTTTTTGCAACTGATGGGTCTGGTACAAAAGAAAGTCCATTTTCTGTAGATCAAGCAGTAAAGAATCAAAAGAATTCTATAAAATATGTTACAGGATATGTTGTTGGACAACCTGTAGCAACTAATAGTGTTTTAACAGAAGCTAAAAGTGATGCTGCAATTGCAATAGCAGATAATATTGGGGAAACTAGTACTTCAAGAATGATTTACGTTCAACTTCCAACAAAATATAGAGCAACTTTTGGATTAAAAACTAATCCAGCTCTAATGGGAAAAAAGGTTGTAGTTTCAGGAACTCTTACAGCTTATTTTTCACATTCTGGTATAAAGAATACAATCTTTATATCTAATGCTAGTGACACTAGTACAGATGATGATGATAAAGATAAGGGAGATAAGGGAGATGACTCTGGAAATACTGGAGGCTCAACTGTTTATGATGAAAATTATTATAAGAATGCTATGAATAAAAAAGGCGATGAATTAAAAGCTGCTCTTCATAATATAATTAAAGGTCATAAAAAGTTATCTTATTCAGCAGTATGGGATGGAATAAAAGATACTGATGAAGATCCTAAAAATCCTAACAATGTAATACTTCTTTACACTGGACGTTCACAAGCTAAATCAGCTAAGGGTTCAGGAGTAAATGATTGGAATAGAGAACATGTATGGGCTAAGTCACATGGAAACTTTGGAACAGCAGCAGGTCCAGGAACAGATTTACATCATTTAAGAGCTACAGATGCATCTGTTAATAGCTGTAGAGGACATCTTGATTTTGATAATGGTGGAGTTCCTCATAGCGAAGCAACTGGATGTAAATATGATAGTGATTCATGGGAACCAAGAGATGAAGTAAAAGGTGATATAGCAAGAATGTTATTCTACATGGCTGTAAGATATGAGGGAGATAATGGTGAAGTTGATCTAGAACTTAACGATAAAGTTAACAATGGAACAGCTCCTTATATGGGAAGATTAAGTGTTCTTCTTAAATGGAACAAACAAGATCCAGTTGATGAAACTGAAAGAAGAAGAAATAACATAATCTTTAATAAGTATCAACATAATAGAAATCCGTTTATAGATCATCCAGAATGGGCAGATTCTATCTGGAATTAATATAAGATAATAAATATAAGGATGTAGATAGAATTGTGTAAAAGCAAATTTCCTACATCCATTTTTATATTTTTTATCAATTGAAGGATAAGTTGTTTTCAGTTTTGCAAGGATGATAAATGATAAATGGTTATTTATTTCTGCGGCAAAGGTAATAGAAATTCCTTCTAGTGGTTGGGCAACAGTGGAGGTTATCGAAAGATTCAAACCTTTATTTGGAAGGTTAATCATCAAGTGTAAGAAAGGTAATACTTTTTCGAGATATGTCTTTAATATGAATAAGTATATTACTTGGATTCAAAGCATGGTGGAAATAAAAAATTAATTGCTCTTTATGAACAAAAAGGTTCGGAGTACTTTGAAAGATATTTTACATATACATTGATTGAATATTTTAGTTTATCATATGATCCAATTAAGATTCTAGAAAGAGAACAGTATTGGAAAAGATGCTTTAATACAATTGAGAATGGTTACAACGATAATTAAAAAAAGATAAATCTAAAGTGTGATTTTAAATATTAGTTATAATACAACATATTATGAGATAGTGGATAGTTTTGTTTTTATACATAACTATCTACTATTCTTTTTGCACCATTCTAACCTTCTTATATTTTTCCATATCTAAATTAAAATCCATAAAAGTTCTCCTTTCATAAAAAAATAATTTTATCCAACAGTTATAATTCCACCAAAATTAATTTTGATACAATTTGCATTTGATAAAAATTGTCCATAAAAACATAACTAATTTCTTGTTGCAAGATAAGATGATTTTATATTATTAAGATAATAAACAAGGGAGGTAGGTGTAGAGATGTCTATAAATGAAAGCGATTTCGGAAGAACAAAAAATAATTATGAAGTTAAGCTATATACAATAAAAAATAAAAATAATATAGAAGTAAAAATAATAAATTATGGAGGAGCTATTGTCTCTATAAAAACACCAGATAGATTAGGAAAGTTTGATGATATAGTATTAGGATATGATAACTTAAGTTCTTATGAAAAGGGAGACAAGTTTTTTGGAGCAATAATAGGACGTTGTGCTAATAGAATAGAAAATAGTAGGTTTAAAATAAATGATAAGGAATATGTATTAAATGCAAATGAAGGGAAGAATCACTTACATGGTGGAAATATTGGCTTTGATAAAGTGATATGGAATGTAGAAAAGATAGATAGTGAAGGAAATAGTTTAGAGTTATCTTATTTTAGTAAGGATGGGGAGGAAGGCTATCCAGGTAACTTAAAAGTAAAAGTATTTTATATACTAACATCAGAAGATGAATTAATCATAAATTATAGTGCAGTTAGCGATAAAGATACAGTTGTTAACCTTACTAATCATTCATATTTTAATTTATCAGGAGACTTATCAAAGGATATATTAAGTGAAAAGTTAATGGTTAATTCCTTTAAGTTTACTGTAAATGATAAATTGTCTATTCCAACTGGAGAAATAAGAGAAGTTCAAAATACACCAATGGACTTTAGAACCTTAAAGGCAATAGGTAAAGATATTAATGCTGATTATGAACAAATAGAGTTTGGTAAAGGTTATGATCATAATTGGGTCTTAGATTCAAAAGGTGACTTATCTATTAAAGCAGCTAAGCTAGTAGATGAGAGTAGTGGAAGAGTATTAGAAGTATATACAACAAATAAAGATATGCAAGTATATACTGGTAACTTCCTTGATGGTACAGATATAGGAAAGAATAAGATAGCATATAAAAAGAGAAATGCAATATGCCTTGAAACACAGTATACTCCTAATTCTGTAAATAATAGTAAATTTGAATCAGCTCTATTAAAAGCAAATGAAGAATATAAGCATACTACTAAATTCAAATTTTATAACTTATAGACTATAGGAGTATAATATATATTTTTTAATTTATATAAATTTATATTTTTCTGTATTCAGATGGTGAGATATTCATTATGTTAAAGAAGTTCCTATTAAATGAACGTATGCTAGAATATCCACAGGCATAAGAAATATCGGTTATAGTGTAGGAAGTATTTTTTAATAAGTATAATGAATAATTTATTCTATTTTCATTAAGAAATTCTACAAAGGATATTCCAAGCATATTTTTAATAGCTTTTGATAAATAGTTATAGCTATATCCTAAGTCTGAAGATACACTTTTTAGTGTTATGTTATTGGTGAAGTTTTCTTGAATATACATTAAGGTTTTGTGTAATAGTTCGTAATCATTTTTACTAGTATCCATAACTTCGGTATGCTCTAAAAATTGTGAACACAATAAATAAAGTAGACCTTTCATTTTTAAGATATTATTATTATCCTTAAATACATTTTCTAAAATTAATTCTTGTATATCTTCTGATAATGTAAAAATAGGATTAGATACAACTTTTTTTGATACCATAGAAGAAAAGGTTTTTACATACTCTGGAGCAAAAACACAAATGTATGAATCTGAATTTGATATAGTTACAAATGAATGTACTTGGTACGGAAGTATTAAGATACATTCATTTTTTTTAACATTATATATTTGCTTATTAATTGATACAGTAAGTTCTCCAGTTTTTATATATACAAATTCAAAACTTCGATGCAGATGTTTTGGAAAATTAAAATTGTAATTATGATAATGATTAAAAGAATGATTTTCTCCAAAATGATGAGATTCATAAGTTAACATAAATAAACCCCCTTAAGATGAAATAACTTATAGTTTTCATATGTAATATTAATACATTTAATCAAAAAATGTCCTACATTAATATGATACTTTATAAGTCTATAGAAAACAATATCATAACTGTAAATACAAAGTTAACATAATAATATATTTAGTAAAGTATATTCACATGAAATGAAATTAATAGTAAATATTGACCATAATTAAGCGAGTAATTTCTTGTTAGATATTACAAAAATTTTATATTATAAATGTGTAAGATAAATATAATTCAATGAACAACGAAGTAATTATGGTTAGGAGGGTAACATATGAAATATATAGATGAAGAAAAAAGAATTACTCATAAACAAGCATTAGAAAAAGCAAAAGAAATAGTATCTAAGATGACCTTACAAGAAAAAGCATCTCAGTTAACGTATAATTCAGCACCGATTAAACATTTAAATATACCAATGTATAACTGGTGGAATGAAGGACTACATGGTGTTGCAAGAGCTGGAACAGCAACTGTTTTTCCACAAGCTATAGGGTTAGCTGCAACCTTTGATGAAAAGCTTATCAATAGGGTGGCAGATATTATAGCAACAGAGTCAAGAGCAAAATATAATGAATATTCTAGTAAAGAAGATAGAGACATTTATAAAGGAATAACAGTTTGGTCACCTAATATAAATATTTTCAGAGATCCTAGATGGGGAAGAGGACAAGAAACTTATGGTGAAGATCCTTATTTAACATCTAGATTAGGAGTAGCCTTTATTAAAGGATTGCAAGGAAAAGGAAAATATTTGAAGGTAGCAGCTTGTGCAAAACATTTAGCAGCCCATAGTGGACCAGAATCTATAAGGCATGGATTTAATGCAGTAGTAAGTAAAAAAGATTTATATGAAACTTATTTACCAGCTTTTGAGGCTTGTGTAAAGGAAGCAGATGTTGAAGCTATAATGGGTGCATATAATGCAGTTAATGGAGAGCCAAGTTGTTGTAGTGAAACTTTACTTAAAAAGATTTTAAGAGGTGAATGGAAATTTGAAGGACATGTTGTATCAGATTGCTGGGCAATAGCAGATTTTCATTTACATCATGGAGTTACAAGTACAGCAATTGATTCTGCAGCATTAGCTTTAAAAAATGGTTGTGATTTAAATTGTGGTAATGTATATCTTCAAATGCTTTTAGCATATAAGGAAGGACTTGTAACAGAAGAAGATATAACAAGATCAGCTGAAAGATTAATAGCAACAAGAATTAGGCTTGGAATGTTTGATGAGGAATGTATATATAATAAAATTCCTTATGAATTAAATGATTGTAAAGAGCATAACGAAGTTTCACTTGAAGCATCTCGTAAATCAATGGTTTTATTAAAGAATAATGGTGTATTGCCAATAAATATAAAGAAAATTAAGAGAATTGCAGTTATTGGTCCAAATGCAGATAGTCAGGTAATGCTTAAAGGAAATTATGCAGGAACAGCTTCGAAGTATACAACAATACTTGAAGGAATACATGAAGCAGTAGATGAAGAGGTAAGAGTATATTATTCAGAAGGCTGTCATTTATATAAAAATAAAGTTGAAGAGTTAGCAAAGGATAATGATAGAATAGCTGAAGCAATTTCAGTAGCTGAAAGATCAGATGTTGTTATATTGTGTTTAGGTTTAGATTCTACAATAGAAGGAGAACAAGGTGATGCAGGTAATAGTTATGCAGCTGGAGATAAAGAAAATCTTAATTTACCAGGTTCACAACAACTATTATTAGAAAGTGTACTTAAAACTAATAAACCAGTTATAGTTGTTTTAGGAGCAGGAAGTGCTCTTACACTTGGAGGATTAGAAGATAAGTGTTCAGCAATTTTACAAGCTTGGTATCCAGGTAGTCATGGTGGAGAGGCTGTAGCAGATATTATACTTGGAAAATGTTCACCAACAGGAAAATTGCCAGTAACATTTTACAAGAGTGTAGACAATATGCCTGAATTTACAGATTATACAATGAAAGGAAGGACATATCGTTATATAAAAGAAGAACCATTATATCCATTTGGATACGGATTAACATATTCTACTGTTGAATTAAAGAATTTAAGTGTAGAAGCGGTTAAAGATGATTTTGATAATATAAATGTACAGGTTATAATTAAGAATACTGGTGATTTCGATATTGATGAAGTAGTTCAATGTTATGTTAAGGATTTAGAATCTAAGTATGCAGTACCTAATTATAGTTTAGCATCATTTAAACGTGTAAACCTTAAAAAGGGAGAAGAAAAGATTGTTAACATGAAATTAAATAGAAGAAGTTTTGAAGTAATAGACGATGATGGAAATAGAAAAATGGATAGTAATAAGTTCAAAGTATTTGTTGGAATTTCTCAACCAGATAGTAGAAGTATAGAGCTTACTAAGTGTAGACCACTAGAGAAAGAAGTGCTAATCTAATATTTTATTTGCTTCTTTGTAAAGGTTTTGAGGGGAGGGTAAAAAGTGAATAATGTATTTTTAGAAATGAAAAATATACATAAACGCTTTCCGGGAGTTTATGCATTAAAAGGAGTTCAGTTAAAGATTAGAAAAGGTGAAGTTCATGCACTTCTTGGTGAGAATGGTGCTGGAAAGTCAACACTAATGAAGATACTGGGCGGAGTACACACACAAGATGAAGGGCAGATAATAGTAAATGGAGTAGATCAAGGAATTATTACACCTAAGAAAGTTGATGAAATAGGAATAGGTTTTGTGCATCAGGAATTAAATCTATCAGAATCTTTATCTGTTGCAGAAAACGTTTATATGGGCAAGCTTCCTTATAAAAATAGTGTTTTAGGAATTGTAGATTATCAAAAATTATATTCTGATACAGAAGAATTATTAAACAAACTTGATGTTGATATTAGTCCCAAAGACATAGTTTCTGATTTGTCTACAGCTAAAAAGCAAATGGTAGAGATAGCCAAAGCTTTAAGTTTAAATGCTAATATTATAATTTTCGATGAACCATCAACTTCGTTATCAGCTAAGGATGTTGAGATATTATTTAAAGTTATAAATAAGCTAAAAAAAGATGGTGTAGCAATAATTTATATATCACATAGGTTACAAGAAGTTTTTGAAATATGTGATAGGGCTACAGTATTAAGAGATGGGACTTATATAAATGAATGTGAAATGGCTGGAATTACAGAAAATGAACTTATAAAAATGATGGTTGGTAGAAACTTAACAGAGTTATTTCCTAAAGAAATATTTAATCCAGGAGAATACATTTTAGAAGCTGAAAACTTATGTGATTATAATAATAAAGTTAAAAATGTAAGTTTTAAAGCTAGAAAGGGAGAAATATTAGGTATAGCGGGCTTGGTAGGAGCAGGAAGAACTGAGCTTATGAGATTAATATTTGGTGCTGACCCTATAGCTAGCGGAAAAATCAAAGTAAATGGAAAAGAGATATCTATAAAATCACCAATTGATGCTGTTAAAAATGGAATATGTTTATTAACAGAGGATAGAAAGAATCAAGGATTAGCTTTGCAGATGAGCGTAGTTGATAATATAACAATAACTAATTTAGGTTCATCTATATTGAATCATAAAAGGTTAAGAGAAATAGGATCTAAATTCCAAAATGCTATTGAAATTAAAATAGCTAATTTAGATGTTTTTGCAGGAACACTTTCAGGAGGAAATCAACAAAAGGTAGTTTTAGCAAAATGGTTAAATTCTAATTCAGATATATTTATTTTTGATGAACCAACTAAAGGTATAGATGTAGGAACTAAGGCAGAAATATATGAAATAATGAATGATTTAGTCAGAAAAGGAAAAGTTGTTATTATTATTTCTTCTGAATTATCTGAGCTTTTAGGTATGTCTGATAGGATATATGTTATGTCAGAAGGTAAGATTACAGGAGAACTTGATAGAGAGAAGGCAACACAAGAAGAAATTATGAAGTTAGCGATTTTAGGAGGGGGTAATTAGTATGAGTGATACAGCTATTAGAAAAGGAGAAGTAACTAAAGAAAAATTAAGCGTTAAGGATATAGCTACAAAATATTCTATATATTTGGTTTTAGTAGTACTTGTAGTAGGTTTTACAATATTAAGTCCAGACTTTTTGGGAACTGCTAATATATCTAACTTTTTCAAACAGATTCCAACAGTAGGGATATTGACAGTAATATATGCCATGATACTTATAACTGGTAATGTTGATCTTTCAATGGGAGCTAATGCAGCTTTCTCAGGATGTGTAGCAGTATATTTATCAGTTCAAGGGCTTAATCCTGTGATTTGTATTGGTGCAGCCTTGCTTGTAGGAGCAGCATGGGGACTTTTAAATGGTTTTTTAATTACAAAATTCAAGTTGGATTCATTCATTCTTACTTTAGGTACATGTTATTTAATAAGAGGAATAATATTATTCCTTACTAATGGAATTTATATTAAAGGTATACCTAATTGGTTATATAAAATATCTAATGTTGAAGTTGGAACATCATTAATTCATAGTAATACAGTTGTTTTCATTGTAATATTTATCATATTTGCATACGTTATGAAAAATACAAGATACGGAAGATATTGTTACGCAATTGGTTCTAATAAAGAAGCAAGTAGACTTTCAGGTATTAATGTAAATAAGCATATTATTAAAGTGTTTATTATTGAAGGAACATTAGCAGCAATAGCAGGAATATTGCTAATGTCAAATATAAATGTTGGAGCTCCAAGTGAAATTAATGGACCAGAATTATATGCAATGGCAGGTTCAATTATGGGTGGAGTTGCATTTGGTGGAGGTATTGGAACTATTGGAGGAGCAATGGTTGGTATATTCACTATACAAGTATTCCAAAATGGATTATCTATATTAGGCGTTAATAGCTTTATACAACAAGCTGTAACAGGAGCAATAATTATTATTGCTATAGTAGTTGATTACTACAGAAGAGGCGGATTTAAGAAAAAATAGAAATAAACTTTTCATTAATAAGTGTATAGGGGGAATTAGATTATGAAAAAGAAACTTATGTCATTATTATTAGCAGGAGTCATGGCTATGGGAATGGTAGGATGTGAAACATCAGGAGGTTCTGATTCTAGTGGTAAAAAGGTACTTTATTTTATTCCAATATGTGATACTGGAGCATATTGGTCACCTATGAGAAAAGGAGCAGAAGATGAGGCAAAGGCTTTAGGATATGACTTAGTTGTTAAGACTACTCCACCAAATGAAGCTCAAAAGAATGAAAGACATTTAGGATTTATTGATGAAGCAGTTAAGAAAAAGGTTGCTGGTATAGCTGTTGCTCCAATGGATCCAGATATGTTTGATAATAAAGTAAAGGAAGCAGCAGATTCATCAATTCCAGTTGTTACTTTTGATGCTGATGTTGCAACAAAGTCAAATAGATTAGCATATATAGGAACTAATAATATCACAGCAGGTGAAACATTAGGTGAAAAAGGTGCAGAAGAATTAAAAACAAAAGGAGTAAAACATGGTAAAATAACCTTAGTGTCAACCAATTTAACACAAACAACTATGACTTATCGACAAGAAGGGATAAAAAAAGGCTTTGAAAAGGTTATGGGAGCTGAGGCTAAAAACTTTGAATGGTTAGAACCAATTCAAGATGATGATAAGTCATCAGTATCTAAACAACAATTAGAAGGTCAAATAGTTGCTAATCAAGATATGGTTGCAGTATTCTCTTTAGGTTCAGAAGGACCTGATACAGGTGTCATGGAGGCAATTAAATCTCAAGGTATGAGTGGAAAAATATCTCATTTTGGATTTGATTATACTTCAACTTGGGAAAACGGAATTAAGGATGGTTTAATAACAGGAATTGTCGATCAAGATTCATATACAATTGGTAAAACAATTGTTGATGTCCTAGTCAAGAAGATTGACGGAAAAGAAGTTAAAGATGATTATCCAATAGATGTACAATGGGTTAAAGCAGATCAGATAGTAAAATACGGTGAAAATAAGGAAAGTCAATTCTCTAGCAAAGAGACAAAATAAAAGGGTTTTTAATTAATTAAACTAATAATTAATTATTAATAATATTTATTAAAAAAAGGGAGATTTATATGAAAAAAAGGAGTAAATTATTCAGGAGTATTATTTTTGGGGTAGCTACAGTAGTAGGCTTAAGTACATTTGGTGCATTTGGTACTTGTAGTGCTAAAGCAGCAGGCGGAAACTGGAGATATGAAAAGTTAAATACATCTTGGATTAATAGGTCAAAACCAATGGTTGCATTTGCTTTTGATGATGGACCAGTTTCATCACAAGGGAATACACCAGGTATGAGAATATTAAACACATTAAAAAAGTATAACCAACATGCTACATTCTTTTATTGGGGAAATAAAATAAATAATTCTAATAAAGATGAAGTTGGATATGCTAATTATATTGGATGTGAAATAGGTAACCATACATGGACACATTCTAATTTAACTAAGCTTGGTTCATGGCAAATACAAAATGAAATAGAACAATGTAGATCAAAATTACAACAAATTACAGGATTACATTCATTCCTTGTAAGACCACCTTATTTAGCTACTAATTATACAGTAAGTCAAAATGTAAATGTACCTATGATTACATGTAGTTTAGATACAGGTGATTGGAATAATGGAAATTATCAATCAATCGTAAATAAATTAAGACAAGTTAGAGATGGAGATATTCTTTTAATGCATGAAACATATGCTGCAACAGCACAAGCAGTTGAAACTATGGTTCCTGAGTTATTAAATAGAGGATTCCAAATAGTATCAGTATCAGAATTAGCAGCTATGAAGGGACGTAATCTTCAAAAAGGTCAAGTATATAACAGCTTTAGATAAAAATAATTTGTTATATAAAATAAGTTATTGAAAAACAATAGATAATAAAATTACTTAGAAATATAGAATAAATATTTTTAAGTAAGTTAAGAGACTATTTCGTTAAACACTTAGTGAAATAGTCTCTTTTATTAAAAAAATATAGTTATAAGGAGGTGAACTGGGAATGAAAAAGATAATTTCTTTAATTTTAACGTTATTTGTATCTTTGTTATGTGGTTGTTCTAATAAAAGTGAAGATGATAAGAAAATATCCAAAAGTATAGATAATATGGTATTAGTTAAGGGAGGAAGTATAAAGAATGAAAAGTCACGTTATGCTTCAAGTAATAAAGAAATATCAGATTTTTATATAGGCAAGTATGAAGTTACTCAAAAAGAATGGAATGAAGTAATGGATAATAATCCTTCAAAGTTTAAGGGTGATAATCTTCCAGTAGAAATGGTAAGTTGGTATGACTGCATTGAATATTGTAATAAGAGAAGTGAAAAAGAAGAGTTAAAGCCTTATTACAATATAGATAAAAATAAGAAGGATAGAAAAAATACTTGTCAGTATGATGAGCAAAAGTGGTCAGTAACTATTAATGAAGATGCAGATGGATATAGATTACCAACAGAATTAGAATGGGAATATGCAGCTGAGGGGGGGAATAACAGTAAAAGTTTTGATTATAGTGGAAGTAGCAATATAGAAGATGTAGCTTGGTATTGGAAGAATGCTGGAGATAATGAATTAACAGGAGATTGGAACTGGGCAAATATAGAGAAAAATAATAACAAGACAAAAGATGTTGGGGCAAAGCAGTCTAATGAAATTGGGTTATACGATATGTCAGGAAATGTTAGAGAATGGTGTTTTGATTGGTATCGTGATGCAGAAGCACCTGATGGATTTTATAAAGTCTGGAAAGGTGGTGGTTTCATTGGTGATGCAAGAGCTTGTGAAAGTTACTATAGAGGAAAATTTGAGCCCAATGGTATGGGAAGTGATCAAGGATTTAGAATTTGTAAAAATAAATAATAATTTTATAGAAAATGATATTTAAGTAGTGTGTAGGTAGTAATTAATATGGTATTAGGGGGAATTAATTATGTTAAAATTAAAAAATAAGCTATTAGGAATTATATGTGCAGGGGTAATTGCTTTTACTGGAGTTCAAGCATCAGCAATTGACTATTGGCAAAATTGGACTGACGGAGGAGGACGTGTAAACGCAACTAACGGTTCTGGTGGTAACTATAGTGTTTCATGGTCAAATTGTGGAAACTTTGTAGTAGGAAAAGGATGGAATTATGGAAGTCCAAATAGAGTTGTAAATTATAATGCAGGAGCATTTAATCCACAAGGTAATGGATACTTATCACTTTATGGTTGGACAAGAAATTCACTTATAGAGTACTATATAGTTGATTCATGGGGAACTTATAGACCTACAGGACAATACAAAGGAAGAGTTTATAGTGATGGTGCTAATTATGATATATATACTACCATGAGATACAATCAACCTTCAATTGATGGTACTCAAACATTCCAACAATATTGGAGTGTTAGACAATCAAGTAAACCTACTGGTGGAAATTCTAAAATAACATTTGGAAACCATGTTAATGCATGGAGAAATTGTGGAATGAATTTAGGAAGTAACTGGTCTTATCAAGCACTATGCGTAGAGGGATATCAAAGCAGTGGTTATGCTAATGTAACTGTTTGGTAGGATTTTAAAAAAATATTAAAATAAATTTCTACCTACATACTAGATAGATATTATTTATTAATATTAAATAAATATAGGATAAGTGAAAGTCATATTAAAAGCTAATAACTTATCCTATATTTTTTATTGAATTATACGATGAAAATTATTTAAGGGGCTCATACAGTTATGTAAAGGTTGGAAATACTGAAAAAGCAGCGAAAGTTATTGCTGTATTTTCTTTTCTAGAACATTTTAATTTTAAAGGAAAAACTATTAAACCATTTTGTACTCATGAAGGAAGTGGTATGGGAAATAGTGAGGAAGATATTAAAAAGATTTGTCCTAATTCTAACCTTTCCAAAAGTTTATCTATTCATGGAAGTAGAGTAGATAAGGCAGAATTAACAATTGTAAGATGGTTACAATAAAGAAAAAATATTTTGAGTATTATTTATTTAGCCTTTAGTGTTGGAAGTAATGAGAAGGTTGATAGCCTTACAAAGAGCTTAAATGAAGCTGGATATGAAGTATTAAGCGGTCCAAGAACTACAGGGGATGGATATTATGAAAGTTGTATTTTAGGTCCAGAAAATAATTAAATAGAAATAACTGAGCAATAGTATTGGTTTACTAAGTATTAAAAAATAAGGTTCTGAAGGGAAATTAACCTTCTAACCTTATTTTTTTAATATTTTATAAGAAATTCAAAAAAATCTAAGCATTTCAAAGGATTAAAATGTTTACATAAGAAAAACGATAAAATATGTTTGAAGAATTAGTATAAAATTGGTATAATTACAAGAAAAAGTCGCTGGTGATGTTTTTAAATGCTTTATGAATTGGGGGATAGTAAATGAAAAAGGTAGTAAGTTTATTACTAGCAACATTATTAATGGGGGTAATGGTAAGTTGCAGTAGTAGTAAGAAAGATGCTAATGGTGTTGTTTATAACGAAAAGTATGATGAAGAAAAAATGGAAAATGTAAAAGGTAAAGAAGTAACAGTTAAAGATAATGAGGATGTTATCCTTTGTAAAACAAGTGGTTTTGCTTTTCAAACTCCAGCAAATTGGCAAGATGTAAAAAGTCAAGATGGTATAAAGAAGTATCCTTTAGATCCAGAAGCATATTACATTATGTACATGCCAAAGGAGCAAGTAGATAAAGTAAATTCTATTGATAAAGATAAAATGTCAGAAGATGAAGTGAAAGCAATAAAAAAAGCAGCTAATGCAAGTGTGTTTAATGTTTTTGCTATTTATCGTGTAAATGAAGATGAAGAAGAAACAGTAAAAGATGCTGAAGAATATAAGGCTGATTTTAAGAATAATGAAGAGATAGGAAAGGTAGATAAAAACACATTCTATTTTGCTTATAATGATGAAGTTCCATCAGAAGGTTTTTCAGAAGATGATAAAGCAGATATACAAAAATTAATGGCTACAATTAAAGAAGTAAGAGAAAGTGTTATACTTTTCCCACCAACTGATCCAATGGATGATTTTAAGGTAAGTATGGAAAGTTTCAAAACTACTGATTTAGATGGAAATGAAATAAATCAAGATATCCTTAAAGATTATGATGTGACTATGGTTAATGTATGGGCTACATGGTGTAAATACTGTGTTTCTGAAATGCCAGAAATAGAAAAGTTATATGAAAAATTACCTGAAAAGACTAACATAATAACAATTTGTACAGATGGTACTACAAAAAAGGAAGAAGCTAAGAATTTATTAAGTCAAACTGGTGCTAAATTTAAGACAATAAATTCTAATGATGAATTACAAGAAAAAGTAATAGATTATGTTAAAGGATATCCAACAACATTCTTTGTTGATAAAACAGGAAAGGTAATTGGTAAGTTACAAATAGGTACTCCAGCAGAGGAAGGAAAGATAACAGATGCCTATTTAGAATTACTTAAGGATGCTTTAAGTTCAGTTAAGTAGTAAAAAAGGGGAAAAAATATATGAATATAAAAAATATAAATAAAATTAGAACTGCAATAATTGTAGCAGCTATTTTGTTTATTGCAATTGGAATAATGAGAGGAGAAAATTCTGAAGTATTGCAAAAGGCAACTAATATTTGTTTACAATGCATTGGGATTGGATAAGAAAAATGAAAAATTCTACAAAGAGAAGTTTTATACAGCTTGCAGCAGCTGCAATAATAAATGGATATGCTGTAGGTTTTGCTAAGGGGAAAATATTTAAGGGAAAAACTAAGAACGCTTGTGTTCCTGTACTAAATTGTTATTCATGTCCAGGAGCATTAGGATCTTGTCCTATTGGTTCTTTGCAGGCAGTAGTTAGTGATAAGAAGTTAAAGATATCTTTTTATGTATTAGGAATGTTAATGTTATTTGGAGTTCTATTTGGAAGGTTAATTTGTGGATTTTTATGTCCATTTGGATTTGTTCAAGATTTATTATATAAGATTCCAATTCCAAAGATAAAGATTCCACAAGTAATAGATAAACCTCTTAGATATTTAAAATATTTGGTTCTTATAATTTTTGTGATTTTGCTTCCTATGTTTTTAAAAGATGAGTATGGGATAGGTACACCGTATTTTTGTAAACTAATTTGTCCAGCAGGAACTTTAGGGGGAGGAATTCCTTTATTATTAAAAGATAAAGCTTTACGTATGGCAGCAGGTGCATTGTTTAATTGGAAGTTAACTGTTTTAATTATAATATTAATTTTATCAATTGTTATTTATAGACCATTTTGTAAGTACTTATGTCCACTAGGAGCTTTCTATTCTTTATTTAATAAGGTTAGTTTTTATAAGTTAGCAATTGATAAAGATAAGTGTACTGGATGTAAGGCATGTGAGAGAAATTGTAAGATGGGAGTAGAAGTAACTAAAAATATTAATTCTCCTGAATGTATAAGATGTGGAGAATGTAAATCTATATGTAAATCAAATGCAATACATGTGGAAAGGGTAAGGAATAATAAAAGAGTTAAATCAAATATAGAAATTGTTGAGAGCAAATAAAGATTAAAAAAAGGTTGGAAATGTGATTAGAATCACTTCCAACCTTTTAATTTTTATATATAGTTATAAAAAAGAGAGTTTGTAATAAGGAGAAGATTGTTGAAGTTTTTATGATTTAAGTCTATATACTTTTCTAATTATTGTAAAATTATCATTAATAAGGTAAAATTTTATTAAGGGAAAGATACTATAATCCCAAAATACAATAAAGGGAGTGGAAGTTATGATTATTGGAAGTAAGAAGATATTATCATTATTAATGTCAGGAATATTAATGACAGCAACTAATGTAGCTGTACTATCATCAAAAACAACAGTTGCTAAGGCAGAAGAGGTTAAAACTGCAGAGGTGTCTCTTAATGATCCATCTTTAAGAGGGGGAGCAACTTCAAAAGCCTCTAAGATTGTAGCAAAAGATTTTGCTACTTCTCAAGGAAGGACTGGTGCAATAACATCAATTGGTCAAATTGTTGATTTTTCTAAAGCTATACCAGCAGGATCTAGAGTAGTTAGTGTTACTGTATATTGTCCAACAGGTTCAAAAGTTACACAATCTAAATATACTTCAATTAATTCTTATATTATAAGTAATGGAAATAAGCAAGCTTCTGTTAAATTTGTAAAAACAGGTAGTCCATCTTCAGAGTCAAAGACTACTGCATTTGCAGGAGAACTAGCAAATACTAAATGGATTTTAAAGATACAAGGTAATGTATTTATGCAATATACAGGTATGGATGGATTTACTGTATATGGAAGTAAAATGATTATAGAATACAGGTAATTAAAATGGGAATTTTGATAAATCAAGTAAATGAAACACAAAAAATTACTAGAACTAAGAGGGATACTTTAAAAACTCCTAATTGGAGTATAATTCCTACCAAGGGTATGCAGGTGCCTTCGGATAAGGAACTAGTAGAAAAGATTAAAAATCTTGCAAAGAGAGAAGCGGTAGCTAAAACAAATAAAGAATTTGAAGTTATAGAAGCAGAAAGAAAAAAGCTAAATGCTCAATTTCTTTCAAAGGTATCACCGGATAGAAAGTCATTATATAAAGATGCAGAAAAAGAAATTAATAAGATGAAAACTAAAAATAACAATAAAAAAGTTAAACCTTTAGCGGATATCAATTTATTAGAAATTTTAATGAGAGATAAGAATGAAATTGCTTTAAAATCAGGTGGGACTTTTGAGGCTAAGTATAACTCAAAAGGTGGATATGATTATGATATTAAAGCAGATAATAAAGTGGTTCTAGGAAGTATTAATGGAAATTGGACATACTCTTTAACTCCAGCTGAAGAGGTAAGACAAGATGAATTTAATAAGATATATTATAATTCATGTCAAGGTGAAAAGGCAGAAAGAGCAAGAGGAGCTTTAAGACCAAGTTCTTATTTTAAAAATAGTAATGTAGAGCCAAGTTTTGATATCAAAGCATAATAAAGAGATGCTAGGAATAAATTTTTCTAGCATCTCTTTTATTAATTATAAAATTCCAAAGCCTTGAAGGAAAATTCTTATTCCAATAAGAATTAGAATAATTCCACCACAAAGTTCAGCTTTAGATTTATATTTGTCTCCAAATATACTACCAACTTTAACACCTATAGCAGAACACACAAAAGTAACTATCCCTATAAATGATACAGCAGGAACTATATCAACTTGTAAGAAGGCAAAGGTTACTCCTACAGCTAAGGCATCTATACTAGTTGCAATTGCAAGTAGTAACATGTTTTTAAAGTCCATGGCACTATCTACTTCTTCATCGTCATCATCACTAATTGATTCTTTTATCATATTAGCACCTAAAAATAAAAGTAATGCAAATGCAATCCAATGTGAATATGTAGTTATCATATCGGTGAAGAAACTTCCAAGAAAATATCCTATTAGAGGCATTAAAGCTTGAAATCCACCAAACCAAGCACCAGCTATGCACATATGTTTAAATTTGATTTTTCTTAAGGATAGTCCTTTGCAGATAGATACAGCAAAGGCATCCATAGATAGCCCTATAGCTAAAATAAATAATTCCAAAATACTCATATATTTTTCTCTCCTTTATATGTATTTAATAAATAAAAAGAGACTCAAGGGCAGCCTAAATAAGCTGTCCTTGAGTCTCGTCATTTAAAGTAATACCGGGTTTTAAACCATTATGTCGATATTACTACATATTCATATATGCCGATTACTCCCTCAAAAGGAACTTTAATATTGTATCATATTTATTTATATATAGCAATTAGAATAAAGAAAACTTTTATTAAAATTAAACAAGAGTTATACCACCATCAACAATAATATATTATCCTATAACACCAGCTTTAGAAGCGTTATAAGCATGTCTAGATGTTATATCAGATTTATCAGCTAAGATATCAATAGTTCCAAATTCTTCTATTACTGTGTTAATAGCTTCTTTAACATTTTCCTCATTAGTTACATCGCATTTAACGGCAATAGCTTTTTTGTTTAAAGCTTTAATTTCTTCAACTAATTCATCAAGTTTTTCTTTTCTTCTAGCAAGAACAGCAACATTTGCTCCTGCTTTTGCATAAGCAATGGCAGCATCATGTCCTATTCCACTAGAAGCTCCTGTAACAACAGCTATTTTATTATCTAAATTAAACACATAATCACTCTTTTATACAATATTTTGATAATATGTTATTTATTATAAATTAAGAAGTGAATAGATTCAAATATTGATAATATAGAAATGGAAGAATAAATTAGTTGTTATATATGTATTATTAGCCATTATTTTAGCTCTTATTTCAAAAAATACTTAATAAGGTAAAAGAACTGGTTGACAATTTAAAACATAAAAGATATAATTTTCAATAGAATGTGACGTAAGGTCGCACGAAGGGGTACACCACCGCGGGTGTAGTTTTCTTTCGTGCGGCCTTTTTTACGTTTTAAGGAGGGAAAAGCTTTGATAAAGGTTAATGGAGTTAGCTTAGAAGGAGTAGATGGTTTGACATTAGAAAGTTACTTATTAAAAGAAGGTTATACAATATCAAGAGTGGCTTCTGAGTTAAATGGCAGTATAGTTTCTAAATCTCTTTACAAAGAAATTATATTGAAAGATGGAGATTCTTTAGAAGTAGTAAGTTTTGTTGGTGGGGGCTGATATTATGTTAGAAAATATTAAAATTCCAAGTAAAGAGGAATTAGAAGAAGCGCTAGACAAGCGTTTTTCAAAAGAAATATACGAGAAGTTAAAAAATGCAAAGGTAGCTGTTGCAGGTCTTGGAGGTATAGGGTCGCATATAGCAGTAAATCTTGCAAGATCAGGTGTTGGTAAGATACACCTTGTAGATTTTGATAGAGTGGATTTAACTAACTTAAATAGGCAGGCTTATACTATTGAACATTTAGGAAGGCTAAAAACAGAAGCTTTAAGAGAAATTTTATTAAAAATAAATCCTTATTTGGACATTACTATAGAAACAGTTAAGGTAACAGAAGATAATGTATTATCAATTTTTAAGGATTATCCAATTGTATGTGAAGCATTTGATAATCCAGATAATAAAGCATTGCTTGTAAATAATTTATTAGAGCATTACAAGGAAATGAAAGTTGTTTCTTCATCAGGTATGGCTGGCTATGGAAGTAGTAACGAAATAAAAACAATAAAGGTAATGAAGAATTTTTACCTTTGTGGAGATAGAGTAACAGATGCTTATAGTGGTATTGGACTTATGTCAGGTAGAGTAAATATATGTTCTGGACATGCGTCTAATATGGTTATCAGATTAATTTTAGGAATAGAGGAGATATAGAAATGAAAAAAATCGAAGATAAATTAATTATTGGGGGGCATGAATTTAATTCACGTTTTATACTTGGATCTGGGAAATATAATGTTGAGTTAATAAAGGCTGCTGTAGAAGAGGCAAAAGCAGAAATAATTACTTTGGCAGTTCGCAGAGCTAACACTAATAATGGAGAAAATATATTAGATTATGTACCAAAAGGGATAACATTATTACCTAATACATCAGGAGCTAGAAATGCAGAAGAGGCAGTAAGGATAGCTCGTCTTTCTAGAGAATTAGGATGTGGAGATTTTGTAAAGATAGAAGTTATAAGAGATTCTAAGTATCTTTTACCAGATAATTATGAGACTATAAAAGCTACAGAAATATTAGCTAAAGAAGGATTTGTTGTCATGCCATATATGTATCCTGATTTAAATGTAGCACGTGATTTAATGAATGCAGGAGCAGCAGCAATAATGCCGCTTGCAGCACCAATTGGTTCTAATAGAGGTCTTTGTACAAAGGAATTTATAAAAATATTGGTAGATGAAATAGATTTACCTATTATAGTAGATGCAGGAATAGGGTCTCCATCACAAGCTTGTGAAGCTATGGAACTTGGAGCTTCTGCTATTATGGCTAATACTGCTATTGCAACAGCAGGAGATATTCCAAGAATGGCAAGAGCTTTTAATATGGCTATAAATGCAGGAAGGGAAGCTTATTTAGCAGGTCTTGGACGTGTCTTAGATAAAGGAGCTTCTGCATCATCACCACTAACTGGATTTTTAAATGATTAGGAGGTTTACAGGATGGAAAGAATAGATCACATGAAGTACTTAGAAGGTATGGAGGATATAGGTTCAGAAATAATGGATGAAGTTATATCAAAGATGGAGTCTTATGATTATAATAAATATACTGCTTCTGATGTAAAGAATGCTCTTAATAATACTAATAGAAAAGTAGAAGATTTTAAGGCATTACTTTCCCCTGCAGCAGAAGATTTTATTGAAGAAATGGCTATTAAAGCTAAGGAAGAAACTCAAAAACATTTTGGAACTTCAGTATATATGTTTACTCCTTTATATATAGCTAATTATTGTGAAAATCTTTGTATTTATTGTGGATTTAATTGCCATAATAAGATTCGTCGTGCAAAACTCGATACTAAGGGTATAGAAGAAGAAATGCAGGCTATAGCAAAAACAGGCCTTGAAGAAGTATTGATTCTTACTGGAGAAAGTAGAAAGATGTCCAGTGTAGAATACATAGGAGAAGCTTGTAAAATAGCAAGAAAGTATTTTAAAAATGTAGGATTAGAAATATATCCTGTTAATTCAGATGAATATTCTTATCTTCATAAATGTGGAGCAGATTATATTACAGTATTCCAAGAAACTTATAATTCAGATAAATATGAAACATTACATTTAGCAGGTCATAAAAGAATATTTCCTTATAGAATAAATGCTCAAGAGAGAGCTCTTATGGGAGGAATGAGAGGTGTTGGTTTTGCAGCACTTTTAGGTCTTGATGATTTTAGAAAAGATGCTTTTGCTACAGGTATGCATGCATATTTAATTCAAAGAAAATATCCTTATGCAGAAATTTCTTTTTCTTGTCCTAGACTTAGACCTATAATAAATAATGATAAAATCAATCCTAAGGATGTTCATGAAAAGCAATTGTTACAAGTAATGTGTGCATATAGATTATTTATGCCATTTGCAGGAATGACTATTTCTACAAGAGAACGTGAAGGATTTAGAAATAATGTTGTAGGCTTGGTAGCTACTAAGATTTCAGCAGGAGTAAGTACAGGAATAGGTAGTCATAGTGATGATATAGAGGAGCAAGGTGATGACCAATTTGAAATTAATGATACTCGTAATGTAGATGAAGTTTACGAAGCTATAAAAAAACAAGGTCTTCAACCTGTTATGAATGATTATGTCTTCGTATAAGGTAATAGCTTTTTCTAATAGGAAATTGTGTAATAGAACTTTAATAGAACAAATAGATAGATTTATTAAGTTAAAAAAGACTGATATGTTTGTACTTAGAGAAAAAGATTTATCAGAAGAGGAATATGAAGTTTTAGCAAGAGAAGTAATTAAAAAATGTAAAGAGAATAATATAGAATGTATTTTACACAATTATGTTGATGTAGCAATTAGATTAAAACATTATAAAATACATTTACCTTTAACTGTTTTCAAAAGCAATAAAGAAAAAATAAAATGTTTTGAAAAAGTAGGGGTATCAACTCATTCAATAGAAGAAGCAAAATTTGCAGAATTAAATGGAGCTTCCTATATAACTGTAGGGCATATATTTAAAACTGATTGCAAAAGGGGAGTTAAGCCAAGAGGTCTGAAGTTTTTAAATCAAGTGTGTAATAGTGTTAGTATTCCTGTTTATGCTATTGGAGGAATTAATAAAGATAATGAAAAACAGACTATAGAAGAAGGGGCTTCAGGAATTTGTATGATGTCGGAATTTATGAAAATATAAATTATGAAATGTAATATATAATTGCAAATATCTTTTCAAATAAATCTGTATCTTTAAACCTTCTTGCATAATTTTTACTAAAGGTTGAGAAATGCGGTAATTGTTCATGCATGTTATATCCAATATACCAGCGATATGCGAAGTTGACTTCAATTTCTTTTAAG
>SVCL01000138.1 GCA_015058405.1 Clostridium sp. | reverse complement strand
CTCAGACCAAGAATTTGCCTTAGGCTTCCTTCAGATTCCACCTCACGATGGACACCCTTGCCCTTGACTAGTGGTTCCCACTACCAAGCCCACAACGGACTTTCACCGTCGAGTTGTTGCCCATGCTGGGCACACAAAAAAAGCATTGTATTATTAAAATAATGCAATGCTTTTTATAAAATAACTTATATTATCTTCTCATATTATTAATCATTCCCCACATCTCATCTGCAGTTGATACTCCTTTAGATGATAATTGGAATGCTCTTTGTGTGATTATAAGATCTGTAAAAGCTGTAGTCATATCAACATTGGACATTTCTAAGTAACCTTGATATACATGTGTGTCTGTAGCTAATTGAAGTTGTGCTCCTTCTGTTGGAACAAATAAATTATCACTTATTGAAGTAAACGCCTCATCACCAACAGCAGTGTATATAGGTACCTGTGCAACCTTAGTTAAAATTCCATCATGTTTTGAATAAACATTACCTTCTGAATCTATAGTTAAAGTAGATGGACTTAATGGACAATTTTCTTCTGAATAACCATCTTCATAATTTAATTCAACCTTATTTCCATTACTATCAACTAGTCTTCCTAACGCATCAACTTTAAAAGCACCATCTCTAGTATAAGCCTTAGAACCATCTGCTAAAGTAACTCTAAAATATCCAGGTCCATCTAAAGCAAAATCAGTACTTTGACTTGTAAGCTGTAAGTTACCTTGAGAGTTATTTCTAAACCAATCAGTAGTTCTTACCCCTGTACCCATAACTGATTCATTATTAGTACGATATCCCTTTCTATTAATAGTTTCAGTTAATAAATCTTCAAATCCAACCTCAACGCTTTTATATCCAGTAGTACCAGAATTCGCCAAGTTATTACTTATGGTATCTAACTTTGTTTGATTTGCGTTCATCCCACTTTTACTAGTACTTAATATTCTATACATAAATATTCTCTCCCCTTACCATTATTGTACCTTTCCAATTTGATTGGCTGCCTTATTTAAAGTATCATCAAGCATACTTACAAATTTCTGATTAGTTTCAAAACTTCTCATAACACTAATCATATCTGTCATGGCAGTCATTACATTAACATTTGATGTCTCTAAATACCCTTGTCTAACAGAAGCGTTATTAATATAAACTGGATTCTCATTTTGATAATAATTATTTCCAACCTTAGATAACTTAGTATAATCCTCAAAGTCTGCTATTGCTAGTCTTTGAGTTGCTACTCCATTTATTACTATATTGTTATTGTTATCAAGTACAAATGCTGAATTTCCAATATGAATAGGTTCAAGAGTATTCGTTCTATTATCCATTCCTAAAACTAAATCACCATTATTATTAATTAAGTTTCCTTCATTATTTACTCTAAATTGACCATCTCTAGTATACTTTACCCCATCTGCTGTTCTAACGGCAAAGAACCCTCTTCCATTTAAAGCAAAATCTGTTTCATTTTGAGTTTGCTTTAAATCACCTGAAGAAAAATCAGTACTTATTCCATCCATAGCAACTCCTAAGCTTACTTTTCCTAGATCTTGAGCAACATGAGTTTTTCCTTGTAATTTTTCTTTATTTTGAAGTAATACTTCATTAAAACTTTTAGTTATAAGAGAATCTGCTTTAAAACCTGTCGTATTAGCATTAGCCATATTATTAACAACAGTATTTTGTTTATTTTCCATAGCTATCATACCAGAAACTGCTGTATATAAACTTCTAATCACCTTTATCATTCCTTTCAAATAAAGCTTTGCACTCACCTTCATAATGCATTCCTAGGCCTCTAGCTTTTTCTTCAATAACTGCATCTGAAACACTTACTTTATATTCATAACCAATCATAAATAAAACACCTAGTATAAGGCCTATACCTATTCCAAATAGTATTTTTCTATCAGTAAACAAAAATGCTATTTCTTTTGCTTTTTTAATAATTCTTTTACTAATTGTACTTCCCCCTTACCTAATTTAAGTTTCTCACATATTTCATCTTCATTTAACCCTGAATTAAGAAACTCTTCTATTCTTTTTGTTTTACTTTTCTTATTTACGTTATCAATAACATCAGAATTTACATTTAAAAGATAAGATAATTCATTTTCTTTTTTATCAATTTCATTACTATTTTTACCCTTAATATTATTTTCGTCTATATAAAGGTTATTCTTTAGTTCTAAAATTTCTTGTTGTATGTCCAAAAGACTTTCTGCCATATCTTTCCTTACTTCTGCGATTTTTAATTCTAAGTCAGACATATTGTCTTGTTTATTAATTAATATATCATTAAAAGAATTTTTCTTTTCATTCTTAATAGCTTTAAAGTTAACAACAACAAGTATAAAGCCTATTAATAACACCAATATTGCCATACTTCACCTTCTTTTATAAGTAATTCATTGACTGCATCTTTTCTCTAAGCTTTCTTATAGCTCTACTATGTAATTGACAAACTCTTGATTCCGAAACATTTAACACATTTCCTATTTCCTTAAGAGTTAAACCTTCATAATAATATAAGTTTAATACTATTCTATCCTTTTCTTTTAAACTTTCAATAGCTTTTGCAAGAATTTCTACTACTTCTTCTTTTTCATAACATTGTTCTGGGCTTGGACTATTTTTATCTTCTATAACTCCCATTACAGTCATATCTTCACCATCAGAGTAAATTATATCTTCTAACGATACAACAGAAATATAATTAATATAATTCTCAATTTCACCTATTTCTCTAATACTTAAATTCATATATTCAGCTATTTCATTTATAGATGGTTCTCTATAATATTTTCTTTGCAATGTTTCTATTGCTTCATTATATCTATTCAGCTTGTCCATTGCGCCCTTAGATATAGGCCTATTCTTTCTAATTTCATCAATAATTGCACCCTTAATTCTAATAGACGCATAGGAAGAAAACTTCATTCCTTTAGTTTCATCAAACTTAGATATAGCATCCATCAAACCTATCATTCCATAACTTACTAAGTCCTCATATTCCATATACTTATTTTTACCCAAACTTACACGTGATGCAATATATTTTACAAGCGGTATATATTTTTCAACTATCTCTTTTTTTTCTTCAACAACTGCTAGCGTGGTCATTAACTATTCCTCCTCAAATCTCATTACACAAGTTTTCTCTCTTTTCGTAACATCTTAAAAACTTTTTCTACAAATTGATTTTCCTCTACCTTTTCTATATTACATTTAAGCATATTTCCATCTACACTTATAAACATATTTCCATTTATCTTTAGTTGCATATAAATTCCCCCTAAGAAAACAAGTTAAATAATTTCTTAAATAAACCCTGTGCTCCTAATACGTCCTTATTTTTTCTTCCTAATAATACATTTGCAATTCTATCTATAGACCTTGCTGAATCTGAATTTGGAGAAGATAAAACCACTGGTACTTGTGAACGTACGCCCTTTACCAAATTTTTATCTTCTAATATACATCCTAAATACTCAATCTTAATAGATAAGAATTTTTCCACTGCTTTTTGAAATTTATGAAAGGTTTCTACCCCCTCTTCTTGCGTAAAAGCTCTATTAATAACAACCTTTGCTCCTTGCTTAATCTTAAAATGATCAGTAGCCTTCATTAAACTGTAAGCGTCTGTTAATGAAGTTGGTTCTGGTGTAGTTATTATAACTAACTCTTCAGAACAGGCAATAAACCCCAATACATTTCTACTTATACCTGCACCTGTATCCATTAGTATATAATCAAATTCATCTAACTCTTTAAGTTTTTCCAAAAACAACTCTCTTTCTTGATCTTGTAGCTCTTCTACTTGATTTAAACCAGACCCCCCAGGTAATAATTTTATTCCCCCAGGACCTTCTACTAATATGTCTTTAATTTCCTTTCCTCTTAGACAATCAAAAACATTATATTTAGGATAAACTCCCATTAAAACATCATCATTTCCCATACCAATATCAGCATCAAATATAACAACTTTTTTTCCTTTTTCCTGAAGCTTTATTCCTAAATTCACTACTAGATTACTTTTACCTACCCCTCCTTTTCCAGAGGTTACAGTTATAATACTTGCTTTTTTATTAGATTTCTTATGATCCCCATTTGCTAGCCTACGTAATTTTTCAGCTTGATCTAACATAGAACTTCCTCCCCAGTAATAAACTGAACAATTTCATCTTTTGTCGGTGATTTTATATCATCTGGTACATTTTGACCAGTTGTAATAAATCTAATAGGTTTTTTAGATAATCTTGAAATATTATATAAAGCTCCATATACTGAAGTTTCATCTAGCTTAGTTACAATAATATCTCTATATCCTAAGTCCTTATACCCATCAAGAATTACTTTTATATCTTTATTCTTCGTAATAGCACTTATAACTAAATTAATATAGTCAGGTTGTGCTTTTTCTATATATGCTCTTAATTCAGATAACTGCATAGTATTCTTACTACTTCTACCTGTAGTATCTATCAATATTACATCACAATCTTTTAGACTTTCTACTGCTTCTTCCATTTCTTTAATTGTAATAACAACTTTGAAAGGTATATTCATAATTTCAGCATAAGTTTTTAACTGCTCAACAGCACCAATTCTATAAGTATCTACTGTAATTAATCCTACCTTCTTATTTTCTATCAGAGAAAGTCTTCCTGCTAATTTAGCAATTGTAGTAGTTTTTCCAACACCAGTAGGCCCTACCAAAACAACCTTCCCTTTAAGAGTATTTGTAGAAACAGCTATATCTTCACTTAAGATTTTCTTAAAAGTAGTTTTAATATCTCTATCTCCTATTCTTTGCTTTATATCATTATAATACACTGTATCTATATCCATATCATTAATAATACTAAGTAGCTCATCTTCCTTTTCATCGGTATTTTCAATTACTTTATTTAAAAGACTCTTAATTTCTAATACTTCATTTTCTAGAGAACTATCTTTTCTATTTTTCATTTCCATAGCAGTTCTAGCTTCAATTTCTTTAGTCATTATCTTTCTCATATTTTCAATAGAATCTTTAACAACAACTTCTTTTTTAGGTGCTTCGCTCTTATTTACATTACTAGCCTTTTCATTATCATATAATGAATTTTCTATAGCAGCTGTTACTTCTATAATTTTCCTAGAAAATATCCCCATTATCCCAGGCTTCCTAACTTTTCTCTGACTTATGATAACCGCTTCTTTTCCCAGTTCTTGTCTTATCTTAATGATGGCTTCATTAATATTATTTGCTTGATATTTCTTAATTATCATTTATATAGATACAACTCCTTCTGCTCTTATTTCAACATCATTTGGCACTTCGTTTAATGAAATAATCATAACATGTGGGAAGGCCATTTCTAATAATTTTCTAAACACAGCTCTTATATTTGGTGATACTAAAATAACTGGTTGATTATTATAGAAATAAACAGATTCGATAGTATCTCTAACACTGTGGAATATTCTTGTTGTAGTATCTGGATCAATTGAAGGGAATGATCCCTGCATTGATTTTTGTATATTACTTGCAACTAATTCTTCTAATTGAGGGCTTAATGTAACTACAGTTATAGCTCTCTCATCATTAATTAACTGATTACAAATAGTTCTTCCAAGTGAGAATCTAACATATTCAGTTAATAATTCTATATCTTTTGTATTTCTTGAGTTATCAGCTAATGATTCCATTATAGTAACCATATCTTTTATTGGAACCTTTTCTCTTAATAAGTTTTGTAATACTTTTTGTAATTCCCCTATAGTTAATAAATCTGGTATTAATTCTTCAACTACTGCACTATACTTCTCCTTAGTATTTTCAACAATAAGCTTAACTTCTTGTCTACCAAGTAATTCATAAGAATGCGCCTTAATTGTCTCAGTTAAATGAGTAACCATAACTGTTGTTGGATCAACTACTGTTAATCCTTTTATTTCTGCTTCTTCTCTTTGATCTTTATTTATCCATACAGCAGGTAAATTAAATGTTGGTTCTACAGTTTTAATACCTCTCATATCTGAATTATCACCATTAGGATCCATACAAAGTAACATATTAGCCATAAGTTCTGATGAAGCTATTACAGTTCCTCTAATCTTAATTACATATTCATTAGTCTTTAATTGAAGATTATCTCTTATTCTAATTGGTTGAACAACAATACCCATTTCAATTGCACATTGTCTTCTAACAGAAGCAATTCTTTGTAATAAATCTCCACCATTACTTTCGTCAGCTAACGGTATAAGTCCATATCCAATTTCAACTTCCATAGGTTCTACAGATATTAAATTCATAACATTTTCTGGTTCTGTTCTCTCCATTTCAACAGCTTCATCTTCTTCCATAGCTATTTCTAATTGCTTTTGCTTATCTTCTTCTTTATATAAAGTATAAGCTAAGAACCCAGTAGCTGCTGATGCAACTAAAAATGCAAACTTAGGCATATTAGGAACAAGAGATAAAAATAACATAATGGCACTAGCTATTGCACAAGCTACTGGGAAAGCAGTTAATTGAGTAGCTAATGTTTTACCAAAGTTATCTTTATTACCTGAACGAGTTACTATAATACCTGACGCAGTCGAAATTAATAAGGCTGGTATCTGTCCTACAAGACCATCCCCAACAGTAAGTTTAGTGTATGTTTGTGCAGCTGTTCCAGCATCCATACCCTTCATTAAAACTCCAATAACAATACCTGCAATAATATTAATTGCCGTAATTATTAAACCAGCTATAGCATCTCCTTTTACGAACTTTGATGCACCATCCATAGATCCATAAAAGTCTGCCTCTAACTGTAAGTCCTCTCTTCTCTTCTTCGCAATTGCTTCATCTATTGTACCTGAATTCAAATCTGCATCTATACTCATTTGTTTACCTGGCATAGCATCTAATGTAAATCTAGCTGATACTTCTGATACTCTACCAGCACCATTAGTTATAACTATAAACTGAATAATTACAATAATTAAAAATATAATAATACCAACTACATAATTACCACCAACAACAAATTCTCCAAAGGCTTGGATTATTTGTCCTGCATCAGCCTCTGTTAAAATCAATCTAGTTGATGAAACATTTAATCCTAGTCTAAATAATGTGGTAACTAGTAATAAGGTTGGAAATATTGATAATTGTAATACTTCTGTAGTAAACATAGTAATAAGTATAATTACTATGGATAATGTTATGTTAAGTGCTAATAAAATATCCAGTAAAGTTTTAGGTAATGGAATAATAATCATTAATATTATTCCTATTACTGCAAATGCTACTACTATGTCCAGATTATTTTTAATACTAATTTTCTTTTTATTCCCAGTCGCCAATTTAATCCCATCCTTTTTGTAATACATTACACATTAAGCTATTTATTATTAAGCTTAAATACCATAGCTAAAACCTCAGCTACAGCTTGATACATGTGGTGTGGTATATCTTGATCCACTTCTACTTCTTTATATATCATTCTTGCTAAAGTTTTATTTTCCATAATAGGAACATCATTTTCCTTTGCTAATTCCTTTATTTTTATAGCAACTAAATCTGCTCCCTTTGCAACAACCTTCGGTGCTTCACTAACACCTTCTTCATACTTTAATGCTATCGCTAAATGCGTAGGGTTAGTAATTACAACTGTTGCATCTGCTACTTGAGACATCATTCTTTTTGTAGCCATTTCTCTTTGCTTTTGTTTAATTTTCCCCTTTATCTTAGGGTCACCTTCCATTTGCTTATATTCTTCTTTTACTTCTTGCTTACTCATTCTCATATCTTTTTTAAAGAATCTTAATTGTACAAAATAATCAATAGCAGCAATAAGTATAAGTACTAAACAAATTTGAATAAATACACCTGAAACTATTTTTTTTATATCTTCCCCTAAAGAAGGAAGATAAGCGCTCGATATTTGTAATATAGAGTCATAATTTTTAGTAATATATTTATATCCCATAAATATCATTACAGTAACTACGATTAAATTTTTAATCAAATCAGCTATGCTCTTCTTAGAAAACATATTTTTAAATCCCTTTATAGGATTTAGTTTACCAAATGAAGGTTTTAAGGGTTCTCCTGTAAAAATGAATCCCGTTTGCATTATGCTCCCCACTATACCTGCTATCATAATAGGAATAACTGCAGGTAATATAGCAGCTAAAGCTTTTAAAATAATATTAGTATTTATGTATTTCATGGACATGCTATCTAGATCCTTTAACATCCCTGCTTGTAATATTACTTGCATATATTCTTTAAGTACACCAACAATTAAATCACTTAATACTAAGATAACTAAAGTACACGCTAGCATAGTTAAAGCTAATCCAACATCCTTACTTCTAGCTACCTGTCCTTTTTTCTTAGCATCTGCTTTCTTTTTAGGTGTCGCTTCTTCAGTTTTATCTTCTCCTGAAAAAATTAATACAATAGGGGCTACTCGTAATACCTTCAATATATCACTAAGAACATCTGGTATCATTCCAAATGTAGCAATAATCAATTTTGATAATATAGGTAAAAAAACTGCAAATGAAACTATACCCATAACTATTCTTATCGGCATCCCTAACACCATTACATTTATAGTAGGAACTGTTCTTGAAATAAGGGCTAATGCTATATCAGTTATTAATGCTATAAGCATAATAGGTAAGCATATT
Source organism: Clostridium sp. (assembly GCA_015058405.1). Lineage (GTDB taxonomy): Bacteria > Bacillota > Clostridia > Clostridiales > Clostridiaceae > Clostridium. The sequence goes on along the minus strand of SVCL01000138.1, from coordinate 46,801 downwards.
CTTACTCCAATTACAAAAAACTTTATAAAACTTTGTAATAATACATAGAAACTATCTTGTAGCATAATACTATTTCCTACTGTAATAATATCAAAACTTGCAACTAAGCATCTAAGTAATACATGATGGCTATCTGTAATAAAAAATAATACTGCGCTAATATAATAAGATAAACTTCCTAAAAAAGTACTAGTACTATTATTATTGGGATTAAAAATACTCATCATAGACAAACCTATTTGTTGATCTATAATTGCTCCAGCCATTTGTATACATTCAAAAATCAAATTGACCATAAATCCCAATATAATTCCTGTTATTACTTCATTCACTATAGAAATAACTAACATATAATTATTAGTTATATTTAAAACTGCTGAAGTATCAATATGTGATACTACACTCAGTGCTATTATTATTCCTAAACATGCCTTTAACTTTTTAGGTGTTCCTTTCGGATAAAAAATGCTTACTATAAAGAAAAATGTAGCTATCCTTAAAAAACATAAAAAAAGTGCAAGATAGTAGGCTGTATCTATCATACTGCTCTACCTCCTAAGTTGAAACTGTAACAATAAGTTCAAAAATTCTTTTCATAAATGCCATAAGAGTATGTAACATCCAATTTCCTGTAAGTATCCCAACAAAAGCTACCCCTAATAGTTTGGGAACAAAAGTTAAAGTTTGCTCTTGAATTTGAGTAGTTGCTTGTAAAATACTGATTATTAATCCTATTACAATTGCAACTCCTAAAATAGGAGCTCCTACTTTTACAGCAGTTATAATACCTTCTTTTACAATTCCAATTACCATACTTTCACTCATAAAATATCACCTCAACTAAAACTCATAACAAGAGATCTAACTAATAAGTACCATCCATCTACCATAACAAATAACAACAACTTAAATGGTAGTGATACCATTGCTGGAGGCAACATCATCATACCCATAGACATAAGAACACTTCCTACTACCATATCTATAAGTAAGAATGGTAAATATAATAAGAAACCTATTTGGAATGCTGTTTTTAATTCACTTATTGCGAATGCAGGTATCAATATATAAAAAGGAATATTGTCCTCTGTTATTTCATCCTTATTTGTTCCAGAAATCTCAACAAAAAGTTCTAAATCCTTTTGTCTTGTTTGAGCTTTCATAAAATCTCTTAATGGTGCTCCACCCTTTTCAATAGCTTGTTCTTGTGTAATTGTTCCTTCTAAATATGGCTGTATTGCATCTTTATTCATTTGACTATATACAGGATGCATTATAAATAATGTTAAAAATACTGCAAGTCCTGTTAATATTTGATTAGGAATTGAAGATGCTGCACCTATTGCATTCTTTAAAAAAGAAAAAACCACAACAATTCTAGTAAAGGATGTAACCATTATAATTATTGATGGTAGTAAACTTAATATTGTAAAAAATACAAGTAATTTTATATTTGATACATAATCATTAGCTGTTCCATCTCCACCAACGCTTACATTAACGTTTGGTAGAGATATATCTTTTGGAGCAGCATTTGCTACAATCCCTGAAAAGCCAAGTATAGCCATTGAAAATAAAACTATATATAACCATTTTCTTTTATTTTTTTTCATGCTTATCATCCTTTGACCTTATTTTGCTAATAGCAAATTGTATTTTATCTTTTGAAGTATTTAAAATACCTTCATAAAACTTATCTATTTCTTTAATAGACTCTTCCTTACTTCTTTCTAAATTCTCTATTTCATCTTTTGTTAATTCTTTCAATTTTTCAGTATGTCCAGGAGATGTAAGTATTGCCATACCTTCATCTCCTGTACGTAATACTATAATAAAACTATCTTTCGATATTTGAGTTTTCTCAATTATTTTTATATATTTATTGCCTGAAGTCTTTTTTATTCCTTTATTTAAGAACTTGAAACTAATTAACATAAGACCTAAAACAATTATAAGCGAAAATACAAGATTCAGTAAAGTTTTAAAAATATCCATTAATCCCTTGTTCTATACCTTTTGAACTACGAAGCCAGTTCCTTCTGAACCAACTAAAAATACGTCAAGTATTTGACCATCTTTTAGTTGAGTATTTATAGCTTCTATAAGTCCTTGCTTTAAAGCCGCTTCATTTTCTGCACTAAAATCTTGTGATGTTTTAGATTTTAGATACCAAATTGCTGAATCTTGTATATTTATTTTCTTCTTTTCAACCTCTGCAATTAAATCTGCATTAGCTTCATCATATTCAATAGTTAATGATGTCTTTAAATAAGCTTTCCCATTTTCATCACTTAGATTAAGAGTTACATCATTAAATAATACATAATTAGTAGTTACAACCTTGACTTCTGCATTTCCGTTTTTTTGCATATAAAAATATACACCTCCAAAAGTTCCAGCCCCTATTACTAATAATCCCAAAATTGCTATAATTATGAATTTACCTTTTCCTCCGCTTTTTGATTCTTGCGTTTCATCTTTTTGTTTCTTTGCCATTATTATCACTCCTCATTGTTAGCAACAATTAGTATGTTTACTCTTCTGTTTGATGCTCTTTCTTCTTCTGTTAAATTCTTATTTCCACCTACCGGTCTTTGCTCACCATATCCAAGTGCTGAAAATCTTTCTGGACTAAGATGCTTAGTTTCTGTAAAATATCTTAATACTTTTATAGCTCTTGTTCCTGATAACTCCCAGTTAGAATCAAATTCACTTGTTTTAATTGGTACATTATCAGTGTGACCTTCAATGATTATATTATTCGGCATTGTAGCAATTAAATCACTTACCTTGTCTAACACAGCCTTTGATTCATCCTTAAGATTAGCTTTTCCAATTTCAAAAAGTATACTATCCTTCATTTGAAGAATTATACCTCTTTCATCTTGAACTATTGATAATACATCATTTAACTTATTATCTTGAACATATTCATTTACTTCTTCATAAGTTTGTTGTGAAGTACTTTGTTCAGTAGTTTGATCTTCATATTTAGATTCTCCACCAACTAAAGGAACTTCGCCATCATATAAATTATATTCTAAAATAGAACTTGCACTTTTTCCTGCCATTACTTGATTAAATGCATTTGATAATTGCTTTACCTTTTCACTATCCATAGATGACATTGAATACAAAAGAACAAAGAATGTCATAAGTAAGGTTACGGTATCGCAATATGTATCTAGCCAAGTTGCACCTGCAGGTTCTTGACCTGATTTTTTCTTTTTAGCCATACCTTATGCAACTCCTTCACTATTTTCAGCGTTACTTTCTAAATACTTTAATCTTTCTTCTGGATCTAAGTAAGTAATTAATTTTTCTTCAACAATTCTTGGGTTAACACCAGATTGTATTGCTAATATTCCTTCTAAAGACATTTGCTTTAATACAGCTTCAGCCTCACTTTTCTTTGCAAGGTTTGCTCCAATTGGATTACAGAATAAGTTTCCTAGTAATGAACCATAGAAAGTTGTAATAAGCGCAGTACCCATACCAGATGCTATTGTAGATGCGTCTGAAAGGTTTTGAAGCATTTGTATAAGTCCTATTAGTGTACCTAACATACCAAACCCTGGTGCATATCCTCCCCATGCAAGGAATAATCCAGCACCTTTTGCATGTCTAGCTTCCATAGCTTCAATTTCTAATTCTAATATTTCTTTTATAGTTTCAGGTTCAATACCATCTACTACCATTTGTAAACCCTTTTTTAAGAATTTATCATCTAATTGATTTATTTCATCCTCTAATGAAAGTAGTCCTTCTCTTCTTGCCTTTTTTGAAAGATCTGAAAATTGAACTATAATTTCTTTTCCTGAAGCTACATCTTCTTTAAACGCTTGTCCTAAGATAGTTCCAACTTTTTTTACTACATCTGAAGAATATGTAATACAAACTGCTGCAAAAGATCCACCTATAGTAATTAATACTGATGAAAAACTCCAGAATATTATAAGACCTCCATCACCAGTTGCCATACTAAATCCTATTAATCCTATTCCTCCTAACAATCCTATGAGTGTCAAAGTATCTGATTTTTTCATTTTATTTCCTCCTAAAACCTATTATTGAAAATTCTTTGTTTATACCTTATAACTTCTTCTTTAACTTCATCTATACTCTGCAGTACAATGTACTTCTTACCATTTGTTAAAGTTATAAGAGTTTCAGGAACTTCTTCAACTTTTTCTATATGTTCAGCATTTAATACAAACTCCTTATTATTCATACCAGTAACCTCTATCATTCTAAATCCCCCTTAAAACTACATATGTAACTTAACTAGGTAGAATTAGAAATAAAATTCTAATTCTACACTAATTAAAATCTATATAAGATTATCTCTTTAAATTAATTATTTCTGAAAGAATTTCATCTCCAGTAGTAATCATCTTAGAAGAACCTTGGAATGCCTTTGTAGTAACTATCATATCTGTAAATTGTTCAGCTAAATCTACATTTGACATTTCTAAGTATCCAGCAATATTGCTTCCAAAGGCTGAACTATTATCATCTTCTATTGTTCTTATACCACTCTTAATAATAGCTGTACCTGAGTTAACTCCTTCAGTAAATAAACTTCCTCCAACACTTTCTAATCCAGCTGGGTTAGAAAATGAAGCCATAGCAATTTGTCCAATCGCTGCTATACTTTGATCTGCTAATGTAACATTAATTACACCATTAGTTTGTATAGAGTAATCTTGAACCGCTACTGCTACACCATTTTTTATAACTGTATCTGGAATCTTAAGTGTCTTTAGCGAACCATCATAAGCATATACTGTTGAATTTCCGTTAACATAATTAATACTTCCATTAGTATCTAAACTTTGTACAGATGTTCCTCCAGCTGCTTCTTCAGATTTTGTTTCAGATAAATCTGGTTTTTCATCTACTGCTGTAACATCTATTGAAACGTTAGAACCTAATGACGAATTTCCAATTCCTCTATTTATAGCTTCTTTTAATTGAGCTTCTGTAATATTTCCATTAGCGAAATTAGCATTAACAATTATAGTCTTTGCATTAGTATCAACATTTGCTTCTATACCATTTTGATATGCTATATTTCCTATTACTATTTTATATCCATTTAATGCAGATCCACCAAACTTTGGAGTAAATTTAAAACCAAACCCTTCCACAGCTGAACCTTGTTTTAATATAGAACCTCCTGAAATTTCTTCAGATTCAGTATTTTTATACACCTTATTGCTGTCATTATTCACCTTTATTCCTAAATCTTTACCATTCGCAATAGCTTGACTAATTTTATTATTTAGTTCTGTTTCTAAATCTGACTTTAACACTCCACTAGGTTTAACAAAATTACCTTTTATTAAGATTTCTTTACCACTAATATCTACATTAAGGTCCTCAGAATTTATATCAACAATCTTAAAAGTATAGCCATCTAAAAAATCAGCACTAAATCCTATTGCCACTAAATCATCTGCTGTTGGTAATTCCACCTTAAATCCACCTACACTTGCAGTACCTGCTGAAGTTGTATTTACACCACCTTGAATTGTTATGCTATCAGTAGTACTAAATTGAGTACTATCAAAATGACTTGTATCTTTAATCTTTAATGTAATATCACTAACACCATGATTATCAAGTTGATTCTTAATTGCTTCATTTAACTTAGTTAATTCAGTTGATTTATTAATATCAGCTAAGTTTCCTGATATAACTAATATGTTTCCATTAAATTCAGCCTTAAGAGCACTATTCTTATCATCTTTAAGCTTTATCTTATAATCATTTAATTTAGCGCCCTTACCCTTTATATCAAATTCTACTCCAGCTATTGAATTTTTATTTAAACTAGGTGCTTTTGAAACTTTAGCAGTACCTGTTGTTTCAGATTTCAAACCTGTAAAAGAACTTACAGTTCCTGTAACACCTTTTACAACATTAGTATCAATATTGAATTTAACCTTTGCTTTATCATTTATATCCTTAGCTATTTTTTCTTTATTAATATTCCCATTTATAAAATCACCTGATATTTTTATAAGCTTATTATCTTCATCAATATCTGCACTTGTAGTAGTAGCAGCAACATTATCAATAACTATTTTATATCCATTTAATAAGTCACCTTTTTCAAATTCAAACTTCAGTCCTGCACATCTTTGAGCAGCAGGTGCCAATGCATCACTTCCATCTATTATTTCACTCTTAGTAGCAATATTATCATATTTAGGAACTGAACCACCAACTTCTACATTTTGAGATATTCCCTTTGCTGCTAAAGTTTTTAATATAGCTGATTGAATTTGTTCACAAGTTACACTTGAATCGCTAGAAAAATCACCATTAATAGTTATAACTTTACCATTAATATCTGCAGATGTTGGAGTTCCTTGTGCTATTGTTCCAAGTTGAAACTTAAATCCATTTAACTGAGATCCTGCACCAAATCCAAAAGTTAATGTATCTATTCTTACAGCGTCTGGTTTTATTGCAGTTGCAGCCATTGAACTATCATCATTTGTTAAAGAATAGCCAAGAACTCTATAACCGTCACTGCTTAATAAGTTTCCTTCTGAATCTCTAATAAATGCACCATTTCTTGTATATTTTATTGAGCCTTCATTATTTGCTGATATTGTATGAGTTCCTGCCTTATGACTTACTTGTATTCCTGTATCTGATAAAATCTCTCCACCTGCACTTACCATAAAATATCCTGTACCATCTATTGCAACATCAAGATTTCTATTAGTTGTTTGCATTGAACCTTGAGTCATTATCTTATCAATACTTGCAAGTTGTACACCAAGACCAATTTGTTGAGAGTTAGTTCCCCCCTTAGTTGATGATGGTGCTGTTGCACCTTTTGTATTTTGACTTAATAAATCTGAAAAAGTTGTTCTTGAAGATTTAAACCCTGTAGTATTAACATTAGCTATATTGTTACCTATAACATCTAGCTTTGTTTGATTTACCTTCATCCCACTTATTCCTGAATACATTGATCTTAACATTTAATCGACCTCCATAAATTTAAAATTTGCTTGCATCTATCATTCAACAAGCTTTAGGCTTCCTTTATATTAGGTCCAGCCTATAGTAATACAACACTATCTATGTTTGTAAAAACATTACTTTCTGCCCTATCTTTATCCACTGCTGTAATTACTGTTTTATTCTCAATACTTGCAATTAGTGCTACGTCTTTATATACCATGACAGAATTCTTAGCACCCTTATCTTCAGCAAGCTCAAATCCTTTTTGTATATTTTTCATATCACTCTCTGTGAATCCAATATCTCTTATTCTTTCTGCTGCATGCTTTGATAAAGTATATCCGCTATTTTTATCTAATGTTCTATTTAATACATCTTTAAAATTTTCACCATTATTGTTAGTAGTCTTTTTTCTATTAGATGTATTAATATCATTAACTCCTCCTATATTTCCTACAGGATAAGCAACTCCATTAATTATTCTATAGCCCAACATTATCACCTTTTTCTACTCTATTTAGTTTTAGAATCCTCTGTAGTACTACTTTTTACAAAGTCGCCTACCTTTACCACCTTGTCATATGAATATTCCTTAACTTCTCCTGAAGCTAACTCTACTCTTACATTTACATATCCATTATCCTTAACTACCCCTACAACTTTTCCAGTTAAAGCATTTCCATCTTCATCTTTTTCAGATAATTCAACTTGTTTGTCCATAAATGATGAAGCTAATAAGAAAGAAGTAGTACCACTTATACTTGTTAATGGTGGAATTGAATAATCCTCAACATTTACAACACTTATTACATTAGATATATTAAATTTCTTATAAACATTTTTTCCATCTTCATTAACTTGTAAAGATAAAGTCGCTGGTGTAGTATTTGTATTTACTGAATAAACAACACCTGTGTAACATTGTCCATTTGCATCTTTATCACTTACTGTAACACCTTTTCCAACTAAATCATTATATGAATTTTTAGTCATTACATCATTTAAGTTACTCATTTGTTCTAGTGAAGTAAATTGAGCTAATTGAGTAACATATTGTGCTGAATCTACATCTTGAGTTGGATCTTGGTTTGCAAGTTCAGCTGCTAAAATTTTAAGAAAAGAATTCTTATCAAGGTTATCTCCTGAAGTTACTATTTTAGTTCCTCTACTAGTAACTTTAGCACTTGAATAATCATCAACTCTAATTGCCATAATTCAAATCCTCCTATGCTAGCATATTAATATTACTTAAATCTTCAGATTCCATAGAATCTATTTCTTCTTCCTCATTCATCATAATATTTCGAGCTTTATTTGTACTTTGTTGTCTTGAGTCCTCATTATTAGATGATTGGTGATTAAATTCTTCACCTTTAAAGAATGTTGTATCATCTTCATATAATGATAATTTAACATCTTGAATCTTAATATTTTGATCTTTTAATTGATCAGTTATATCTCCAAGTTGTTGTGATAATAAAGTATAAGTTTCCTTAGAATTTGCTTTTATATTAAGTTTCATATCTCCATTTTCTTCTACAAGCTTAATAGTGATTTCACCTAAATTTGCCGGATTAACTTTTACTACCATTTCCTTCATATTTACTTTAGCCATATACCTAACACTTTTAACAATATCTTGAGCAATGTTATCAGCATCTACTGATTGAACACCATTCACACTATTTACATTAGTATTGTTAAGTCTATTAATGCTATTTGTAAATGACGAGAAAGTATTGGAATTATTATCTTTCAAAATAGAATTTAATACTTTTTCATCTTTAGAAGCACTACTATTACTTCCATTAGAACTTGAATTATTAGATTGTGAGCTATTATTACCTAAACTACTTTCTTCTGAAGCCGTAGATAGAACATTAACAAATGTTGTATCATTTGACGTATTATTATTTGAATTAACACCTTTTGCTTCTAATGATTGTAGTTTTGTTTTTAATTCATTAATTAAATCTTTTACAAAAGCATTATTCGTCGAAGAATCTTTTTCAATTTTTACATTTAATTGTTCTAATAACTTTTCTGCAATACTTAAATTATCTTTACTAATAAATTCATCTAAATCAGTGCTTTTCATCATTTCTAAAATATTTGCTAATACAGTGGCTGGATTTTCTTTAGTAGAACTCATAGCATTTTGAAGTGCATTCATCATATTTGAATTCAAAGCACTATTTTTATCTTGATTTAAAATGCTATTGATAGATTCACTAATCTTATTATTTATATCTCCAGATAATTCTGTATTTGAATTAAATGCTTCACTTATCATTGAAAATATTGAATTTAACGCTTGAAGTATTTCTTGAGTAGATAACTTTTCCATCTTTTCTTCTAATTCTTCAATTTTAGCATCTATCTCTTCTTTTTTACTTACTTTCTTATTAGTAGCTTTCTTATCATTCTTTATTAAATCTGTAGATTTATTATTGGACTCTACCTTATTTAATATTGAATCAAAAGATTTACTACTTAAGGAAGTTTCTTTAACATCATTAGACTTATCATCATAATTAGTTTGTTTACTATCTATTAATGAATCTTCAACATCTTTTGCCTTACTTTTATTATCGGTATATTTATTATTGACCCCTGAAGTAGATTGCATATTATCTATTAAATCAATTCCTATCTTCACCTTTATTCACCTCCCTTCAAAGTTCTCATATATGCATAAAGAGCAAGTTCATCCGAATTAATTTGTTCGATTCTTTCTTGTTCTTTATAAAAGCTTTTTTCCTGTTTTTCTTTTAAAATTTCAACTGTTTTTCTATCTATCATTTTCTTATTCAAATCTTTAGTTCTAAACTCAACTTCTTTTTCTTTTAAAACTAGTTCCTTCTCCTTCTCTTTTATTCCATCTTGAAGGGCGAAAAGATAACGCCTCTTTATTTTTTGATATATTACATCTTCCCCTGGCTTTATCCCCTTATAAGAATCATATTTATTTTTTAGATCATCAAGCTGATTTTGCACTAATATTTTTTTATTTTTGCTTTCCGAAAATAATCTTTTACTTTCTTCTTCCTTTTCAGTTCTTAATTCTAATAGTTTCTCAAGCTTAAATTTATACCCTTTTGACATAACTCACCTCATTACCTCTTAAACATTGTTTTTAAAATATCTACACTATCTTCAAAGGTAGACTTTTCATCAATACCTTGTCTTAAGAAGCTATTTAGAGGTTCATTAAATTTTATAGCCATATCTATTTTAGGATTACTTCCTCTTGCATAGGCACCTATATTTATCATATCTTCTGATTCCTTATATGTGGCTAATAAATCTCTTGCATTTGATGCTGCTTCCTTATGTTCCTTTTCTGCAATACTTGGCATAAGTCTACTTACGCTATTAAGTATATCTATAGCAGGATAATGATTTTTATGTGCTAAACTTCTAGATAAAACTATATGTCCATCTAATATACCTCTAACAGCATCTGCTATAGGTTCATTAAAATCATCTCCATCAACAAGTACTGTATAAAATGCAGTAATAGAACCATCTTCAGAAGTACCTGCTCTCTCCATAAGTTTAGGTAACTTAGCAAAAACTGATGGAGTATACCCTTTTGTTGCTGGTGGTTCACCAATTGCAAGTCCAACTTCTCTTTGAGCCATTGCAAATCTTGTTACTGAATCCATCATTAATATAACTTTTTTCCCTTTATCTCTAAAATATTCTGCAATAGCTGTTGCTGTAAGAGCTCCTTTCATTCTTATAAGAGCTGGTTTATCAGAAGTTGCACATACTACTACAGACTTCTTCATACCTTCTGGTCCTAAATCCTTCTCTATAAACTCTAGAACTTCTCTTCCTCTTTCCCCTATAAGACTAATTACATTTACATCAGCTTTTGCTTCTCTTGCAATCATTCCAAGGGTTGTACTCTTACCAACACCACTACCGGCAAATATACCTATTCTTTGTCCTTCACCTACTGTTAAGAAACCATCTATAGCTCTTACCCCTGTAGGCATTATATCTTTTATTCTTTTCCTCTTTAATGGATCTGGCGGCTCATTTTCCAATGGATAACTTTCGCCAAAAAATTCTTCTGCACTATCATAAGGATTCCCTAGCCCATCTAATATTTTACCTAACAATTTATCAGAGCATTGTACCCCTAAAGGTTTCCTTTGAGGTACAACTCTACATCCAGCAGAAACTCCAATAACTTCATCTAAGGGCATTAAGACAACATCCTTATCTTTAAAACCAACTACTTCACAATTAATTACCTTATCATTTTCGTTGTATATCTTACATAGTTCTCCAACAAAAGCTTTGATTCCTTTAACTTCGATAGTTAAACCTATAACTTTACTTACTATACCTTCTGTATAAATAGTTGGAGTTTCTTTTACTCTATCTATAAGATTTTCAAAGTCTAAATTCAATGTTCTCACTCACTTTTACCCTAATATAGCTTTCTTTATATTTTCCAATCCATTTTCTACACTTATTTCAATTTTCCCAGTACTTTTCTCTATAATAACATTTCCAAACTCCAAGTCGTCTTTAAACACAAATATTTCCTTGGAAATGTTATAGTTCTGTTTCCAATAATCTATATGATTATTTATTTCTTGCACATACATTTCATTACATCTTATAACAACTGATTCTTCACCTTTCACTTGATTAAAAGCATCCTCAATCATGTCATTAATACCAGAATCTATCGAAACTTCTCTTCTTAATATTTTTTCAGCTATTGTAATTGATAATCTTATTATATCTTGCTGTTTTTCTTCTAAGTAACTATTATAATCTGCTGTAGCTCTTAATAAGGTTGCCATAGCTTCTTCTTTAATTCTATTAGCTTCGTTTGTTGCTTGAGGTAAAACACTTTCAATAGCTTCATTTTTTCCATCTTCATATCCGTTATTTTTACCTTGCATATAACCTTTTTCATAAGCATCTTTTTCAATACTTCTAGCTTCTTCTATTGCTGCACTTCTAATATTTTCGCTTTCTTTTCGTGCATCAGCAATTATATTCTTAGCAATATTTTCATAGCTACCTATATATATTTCAGGATCACAGTTTATCTCAGTACTTTCAGTAATATGTTTTGGTGGAACATATTCTGTATTTATTATTTTTTTATTACCTTCTAAAACTTGTCCCTTTTTAACAAGATTATACGATGATTGCATCTTCGCCACCTCTTGAAATAATTATTTCTCCTGCATCATCTAGCCTTCTAATTATAGAAACAATATCTTGTTGAGCTTTTTCTACATCCATTAATCTTACTGGTCCTAAGAATTCCATATCTTCCTTTAATGAAGCAGCAGCTCTCTTAGATTGATTTCTGTAAATAGCTTCTCCAACATCTTCAGAACATCCCTTAAGTGCAAGTGCAAGATCCTTAACCTCAACATCTCTAAGAATTCTTTGAATAGATACATCATCAAGAGTAAGAATATCTTCGAATACGAACATAGAGCTCTTAATTCTATCAGCTAATTCAGCATCTTCTCTTTCTAGTGTTTCAGTTATATTCTTTTCTGTAGTTCTATCAACTTGGTTTAATATTCCTACAAGAGTTTCTACTCCACCTAAGCTTGTCATTTCTGTTCTTACAACTGAAGATAACTTATTTTCAAGAACCTTCTCAATTTCTTTAATAACCATTGGTGAAGTATCCTTCATAGTTGCAATTCTAAATGCTACTTCACTTTGGGTTTCTTCAGGTAACTCTGCCATAACTTGAGCCGCTTTTTCAGGTGATAAGTAACATAAAATCAAGGCAATAGTTTGGGGATGTTCATAAGTTATTACATTTAATAACTGATGAGCATCTGCCTTTCTAGCTATTGCAAAAGGTCTATATTGTTGTGTAGCCTCTGATACCTTATCTAAAATTTCTGAAGCTCTTTGACTTCCTAAAGCTTTTGATAATAATTCTCTAGCATAGTCCATTCCGCCTTCTAATATATAATCTCTAGCTTTATTCATTTCTAAGAATTCATTTAATATTACTTCTCTTTGTTCAGAACTTACCGCAGTAATATTTGCTATTTCATATGTTATCTTTTGGATTTCAGGTTCTGGAAGCTTCTTCAGTATAGCTGATGAAGCTTCAGGCCCTAATGTTATAAAAAGTACCGCTGCCTTTTGTACCCCTGTTAATTTACTTACATCTCGTGCCAAAGTTTATCACCTCTCATTTTCTGACAACCAAGATTTAATTATATCTGCAACTTGATCTGGTTTTTGTTTTGCATAATCTTTAATTTCATTTTCCAAATGAACTTGTTCATTTGGAACCTCAAACTCGATAGGAGCATATTGCATTGTATCATCTTTTATACCTTGGTCATTAACTACAACATCTAATAATCTTTCTTCCTCTTCTTCTTCATCTTCTTTTCTTCTCTTAACAAGAACTATTATGATTATTACTGCTATAAGTGCTGCAGCTCCAATTATTCCATACATTATTAGTTTATTTTTCTTAGCATTTGCTAATTCTTCATTAAATGAATCAATTTGTTTTTGTGTCTCCTCTGCTGCACTAGTATCAAATTCCATACCAACTAAAGAGATGCTATCACCTCTACTTGTATCTATACCTATTGCTGCCGCTACTGATTGCTCTAATTGACTTCTTGTAGCTTCATCCACATCACCATCTACAAATATAGATGCTGTCATTCTCTTAATTTCTCCAGGACTACTTATTGTAGTTGTTTCTGTACTACCACTTTCATAATTTGTAGTCTGATCTTCTTTTACATATCCATTATTATTGTTATTACCAGTTGATATTGTTGCACTCATATTATTATCCACTGGACTTTCTGTATTAGTCGTTGCACTTCCAGAACCATTAGTTTCTTTTGAAGTTTGTTGACTAACTATAACTTTATTTGGATCTATAGTTTTAACAGTTTTTTGCTTAGAATCGAAATCTAAATCTACATTAACATTTGCTGAAACTTTCTTTTTCCCTAAAACAGGTTCTAATAAATCAACTATTGCCTTAGAATACTTAGCTCCATCTGCTTCTTCTAAACTCTTCTTTTCAGCAACTGTAGCAGAACTTACTCCCTTAGAATTACTATCTGAATCAAAACTTAACCCTTCTGTTAATAGATTCATTTCAGTATCCATTACTTCTACCTTTTCTTTAGGTATGTTTTCAGTACCAGCTGAAACCATTGATACTATCGACTTAACTTGACTTTCATCAATCTTAGTACCTGGCTTTAATTTTAATATTACAGCTGCAGAACCAGCTTTAGCATCTTTCACAAAGACTGAATTTGTTGCAGCATTAATATGTACTCTAGCTGATTCAACTGCATCAAGACTTTTTATAGATTTCTCTAATTCACCTTGAACCATTCTTACTTTTTTTATTGCAAATTCCTCATCAGTCATACCAAAAGAATTACTACCATCCATTAATTCATATCCCTTACTACTAGATGATAATTCTGAAGCTAACTCTAATCTTAATTCATCTACGTTCTCTTCTGGAACCAAAATTGAATTTCCTTCAACCTTCATACTTATCTTTTTTTCTTCTAACTTAGATTTTATAGCATTTGCATCTGCCGAATCTAAATTTGAAAATAGAACTGCATATTTTGTCGAGGTTGCAAAGAAAATCACACTTACTATTGCTACTAAAATAGCTACTATTGCTGCTATTATTGCAATTTTCACTTTCTTGCTACATGCTTTGAACTTATCTCCAAGTCCTTTAAACATATCCAAAAATTTATTCATCCATAGCACTCCTTACTTTACAACTGTATCTCAGTCAGCTCTTTATATGCATCTAACAACTTATTTCTTACTTGAACAGCAAATTGTAATGATATTTTAGCTTCTTCTCCCGCTAACATAACATCAGTAATCGATGCATCTTCCCCTTTTACTAAGCTAGTATTCATATTCTCAGCTACTATTTGCTGATCATTTACTTTATTTAATGCTTGTCCTAACACATTTGAAAAATTTTCAATCTCATTCCCATCTTTTACCGTATTAGTTTTACTAGTATTATTATTCACTTGGAATATTTCTTCACTTGGAACATAACTTGTTACTCTCATAAATCCATCTCCTATTATCAATAAATCAATTAAGATTTTTTTACTTTCCTATTTCTAAAGCTTTCATATACATAGATTTATTAGCATCTAATGTATCTACATTTGCTTCATAAGATCTTGTAGCCGCTATCATGTCTGCCATTTCATTTAATATATTTACATTAGGATATAGTACATATCCCTCTTCATTAGCATCTACATGCGTAGGATCATATTCACTTCTATAAGCTGACTTATCATCTTCAATGGATACCGCTTTAACTCCACATGGCTTTCTTTGCGCATCTAACGCCTCTTGAAAAACTGCTATCTTTCGAGTATAAGGTCCTCCATTTTCTGTTCTTGTAGTAGATGCATTAGCCATATTAGATGTTATTGTATCCATACGTAATCTTTCAGCACTTAATCCACTTGCACTAATTCTCATAGAATCAAAACTACTCATTATTCCTAATTCCCTCCACTTATAACATATTTCACATTACTTAATTTACTGTTTGCTTGTTGTATCAAAGCATTATATTTCATCGTATTTGCAGCTTGTTCTACTTTTTCATATTCTAAATCAACATTATTTCCATCTTCCCTCATACTAGTACTTTTATCTTGTACTACTTCAATGTTCCCATCTACATTTTTCACTGATAAATGTTGAGTTTTTGTTTTTTTCATACTTACAGAACTATTCCCACTAGCTTTTAGGTTTTCTTCAAAAACGACACCAAAACGCTTATAGTTCTTCGTATTAACATTTGCCATATTATTAGAAATTACTTCTGCTCTTGTATTAGATGCATCTATTCCCTGCTTTAACAAATCATACGAACTTGCAGTCCCTCCTAATAAATTAATATTCATGGCTATACACCTCCCTTTTTCTCGTACCATTTTCTTTAGTTTTATCATTGAATTTTTGACTATTTACTATCTACATTACTCTATTATAATCTATATGAATTTAATTTACCATAACATTTTAATCAAAAATTCCAAAATAAATTTTTTTTCTATTATTTCATTATACTTTTTAGTTTTAAAACTTACTTTATATTCTCTTTTCCAAAAAAGCAACGACCTCTCGCATATTTTTCTAATGCCAGAGGTCGTTTTTTGTCGTTTTATCTTGCATTTGACAAAACATTTAAAGCATCTTTTGGGAAGTTATTGCTTTGAGCAATTAAAGATAATTGTGTTTGATATAAAATCTGAGTTCTTGCTATTTCAGCCATTTCTCCTGCTATATCAGCATCAGTAATTTTACTACTTGCTATTTCTGTAGTCTCTACTATAGATCCAACTCCATCATACCAATCTTCTAGTGCATTTTGCATAGCACCATATCTAGCTCTAATATCACCAACAATACTTACTGATGCATCAACTACCTTTAAAGCTTTAGCTATCCCTTCATTTGTTGTCACATCAATATTACTTAAAGCATTTCCATCTGAGTCTTTTAAATTTTTAGTTGATACATTAAACATAGGTATCTTTTTCAAATCACCTACTTCAGCTCCAATACATCCTAGCTTAAACTTAGGTAATTCATTATCCAAAACACCTTCCGCACCAATCATCTTAATACCGTTAAAATCTGTTTGATCAGCAAGACTATCTACACCTTTTATTAAAGCATCTAATTCTTGTTGAATAATTAACTTATCTTGTTCTGTTTTCGAACCGTCTCCTGCACTTACAATTAACTCCTTCATTCTAGAAAGCGCATTATTAACTTCCTGTAACGCTCCATCAGCTGTTTGTAACATAGAAGTAGTATCTTGAACATTTCTTTGAACGGTTTGTAATGATCTTATTTTAAGTTTCATAGTTTCAGATGGTGCAATTTTATTCGGATTATCTTTTGCACTTTGAATACTTAATCCTGAACTTATTTTAGAAATTGCTGCATTATTACTTTTTATATTACCCTTGTAATGTTTATACAAACTTATTGAATTCATATTATGATTTAGTCTCATTTCCGATTCCCCCATAAACACTTTTGTAATTATTATCGTCAATAATTTTATAATCTTTATATCTCCTCCCAATAACCACTTCCTTTTTTTACATTATATTTTCCAATCCTACCCAAATAAAACCTGATCTCTCCAAAAAATATTTATTCAAATAAAAAGTTGTATCGAACTCATAATTAATGAGTCAATACAACTTTTAAAATCATTTTAATAATTCAACTCTCTTTTTAGCAGGAGCATAATTATCACATTTCAAATAATATTTCCTAGCATCCTTAACATTTCCTAAACATTCATTTATAATACCTATATTATAATACGATAAATAACTATTAATCCCTACTACTTTTTCATTATTCATATTAGTTGCTTTCTCAAACTCTTTTATAGCCTCACCAAACAACCCATTATTCATATATATTAACCCGCATAAAAACACAAAATCTGAACTAGTTGAAAATTCATTATAAATATTAAATAGATTTAGAGCCTCGTCATATTTTTTTAAATTTAGCATTGTATATCCATAACACTCTACTAAATCTTTAACATAATCCAACCTAACGTCTAAATCCAAATCCAATGTTTCACCAAAATATTTATACGCCTCATTGTAATCTTCATCCATGTAATAAGACTTTCCTAATTGATATAGAATATAGGAATCATTTTCTCTTTGTTCTAATTCATTCTTTAAAATCTTTATATTCCTATTAACCTTATCTTTTCTAGCTATTTCCTCAATTGTATAACCACTATGATTTACTATAATAGGAGCCATAAAATTTCTCACTTCATCTCCTGATAAAGGAACTAATTGTTCATGTATTGAACCTTCATATTTATACTCATATTTAGAAAAAATTCTTCCAACTTTATCTTTTATTACTTGATTTGTTCCCTTTTTATTAACAAGGCTCTTTATTAATATTCTACCTACTTTTTTTCTATTGCTTAACAATAACTTATTAATTTCTTTTTCATCTATACTTTCAACAACTTCATCGCTATCTATCGTTAATACAAATTCATTCGAAGCTTTACTAATAGCAAAATTTCTTGCAGCACTAAAGTCATCACACCATTTAAAATCATAAACCTTCTCAGTAAATTTATGTGCTATATCTTTAGTTCTATCTTTAGATCCTGTATCTACAACTATTATTTCATAATCATATTTAACTAGACTTTCTAAGCATATTTCTATATTTTTTTCTTCGTCCTTTGATATTATACAAACAGAAATCATTTTTCCCCCTATTTATCAATTATACTTTTTATTTCATTCTTCATTCCTTCATCATCACATAACTTATATGACCTCTTGTAATAATACATTGCATCTTCATATCTATTCATATTTTCTAATACACATGCTAAATTGAAGGTTGCATCAAATTTATCTTCTGACAATTCTTCTGCAATAGCCAATCTATATATAGATTCTTGTAAATTCCCCATCATATAATTAACTATACCTAAATAATTATTTATCTTCCAGTCATAATCAAATATTTTTTCTAAATCATTTAAAACCGCTAAGGCATCATTTAACTTATTAGAATTAATAAGTTGTTCTACTGCCATTAATACATTTTCTTTTTCTTCAATCATGGCATCACTTATAGGGTTGGTATTTATATTTTCCAAATAAGAGTTAATTATCAATTTAAAAGCAGGTACTTCTCTTACCTCATCCCTTAATCTTCGTATATACCCTACTTTATCTTTTCTACACTCTTTAATATATTTTTCGCTTTTTAATATAAAGCCATCATATTCATTTAATAAAGAATAAATATAATCACTATTTAATACTTCCTCGCTATACAATCTTTTCAAGAAATTTATCCTATTAACTCTTGCTCTCTCTACTAAAGTTTTATATTTATTATCTGCAATAGAATTATTAAAAACAATACCTTTTTCAATTAAAGTTATAAAATTTAAATCTTTAAAATTAGTTACTAAGAATTTCTTTTCTGTAAATTCATATAAAGACTTTAAACATTCGAAATTTTTATTAATTGCAGCTATATACTTTTCTATAACTACACTTTTACAATCTCTAATCAATAAAATATTCTCTACATCTTTTCTTACTAATTTTCTTAAAATATAACTTTTCCAAAAATGAAAATTAGTAAAATCAATATCTCCTTTTTTATATGTCATATCTTCAGCATCCATCACATCCAAATAATATTCTAAAGATTTACTAAAGGACTTTAACTCAGGCATTACCCTTTTTAATTCAAAAGATGATTCACTACATTCAATTCTATCAATAATACCTATAAAAACTTCCACATCATCATCTGTAAATTCTTTATCTTTATAATGTTCCTTTATCTTATTAACAGCTCCAACCTTTATACAAGAATATAAAAACATTTCTTTTAATAAATTTATACTACTTTCTACTTTAACCTTATCAAACAACTCAATAACTCTACTATAATTCTTCAACTTATAATAACACATTACTCTTCTTTCAAGAATAATATCAAAATCTGAATGTGAAGATTCCACCAAACTAATATCATCTGAGAAATATTTATCTAAATTCTTTTCTCTTCCTTCAATTATTTCAAAATATTTATTAAAGTTACTCTCAGCTTTCTTATACTCACCCAAAGCAAAGTAACTCATGGCTAGTATATAGTAATAATCTAGATTAGTTTTAGTATATTGAATACCTTCTAAAGCAATATTAACAGCTTTTTCATACTCCCCAAACCTATATAATTGTTTAGCATAAAAATGTAATACATAAGTATTTATTAATCCATCTTTCCTATTTGTTGTTATGTCATAAGCTTCTTTTACATATTTCAAACTTTCTTTTTCTTCATTTGCCATTGAATGTGTTTGAGCTAATTGAAACAATGTATATATCCTATCTACACCTTTTTGATTTTTTAAATCCTCTAACAGTAAAGCTTTATTTCTTTCGTATTTATAGTTCATTACCTCATAATCATCTCTTGAATAACCATAATGAAGGAATGTAATATTCGTAGTTGCTCTTGGTTCTTTAGCAACTGCCTGCTCATGAACTCTTCCTACATATTTTAAATCCGGAGTATTTTTAAACATTCTCACTAATGAACCATATACAAATTTATTTCCATTTTCAGACATTATATTTTTGAAATTAACAATTGCTGATTTAAATAAAATTGCCTTATCAGAATTCATAAATTCTATTAAAACTTCTGGATTCTCTAAAACCTCATCAGCATCTATAACCAAAATCCAATCACCAGTACAATATTTTAAACTTATATTTCTCATATCAGCAAAATTTCCATTCCACGGATGATCATATACCTTATCTGTATAATTCTTTGCTATATCTTTAGTTTTATCTGTACTACCTGTATCTACTATTATAATTTCATAATCTATTTTATTATTCAAGCATTGAAGCGCTTGTAATGTTCTATCAAGATTCTTTTCTTCATTTTTGGCAATCATTGCAATACTTAACTCCATAAAATTCTCTCCTTACATAAAACTATATTCTATTATCGTAGTGAAATATCCAAACTTAAACATGCAATAAATTACAACTTTTCATATTAATTTATACAAAAAAACCACTTAAGATGATTTCTCACCTTAAATGGTTTTTCACAAAATATTTCTATGATAATTATCTTAATAATTGAAGAACATTTTGTGGAGCTTGATTAGCTTGAGCTAACATAGCTTGAGCTGCTTGTTGAAGTATGTTGTTCTTTGAGTAGTTAGTCATTTCCTTAGCCATATCTACGTCTCTAACTCTACTTTCAGCAGCACTTAAGTTTTCTGAAGCATTATCTAAGTTTGCTATAGTGTATTCAAGTCTGTTTTGAACAGCTCCTAACTCAGATCTTTGGTTTGATACTTTCTTGATTGCCGCATTTATTGTAGAAATTGCTCCTGTAGCATTTGTAGCAGTACTCATTTGTGTACTTACATCACTAACACCTAGTTCAGCTGCATTCATACCACCGAATGTAACACTAATTGTTTGGTGAGCATTAGCTCCTACTTGTAAAGTTACACTTAGACTGAAACCTGTTGCTGCACTTGAATTACTTCCATCTGAGAATAATGTTTGTTCATTGAATTGAGTTTGTTCAGCAATTCTTGTTATTTCTGCTGATAAAGCATTAACTTCCTTTGCTATAGCATCTCTATCAACACTAACATTAGTATCATTTGAAGCTTGAACTGCTAATTCTCTCATTCTTTGAAGAATGTTATGAGTTTCATTTAAAGCACCTTCAGCTGTTTGAACCATTGAAACACCATCTTGAGCATTTCTTGAAGCTTGATCTAAACCTTTGATTTGAGCTCTCATCTTTTCTGAAATTGAAAGACCTGCAGCATCATCCCCTGCTCTGTTTATTCTTAAACCTGAGCTTAATTTTTCCATTGATTTAGAAGCTGCCTTTGAGTTAATGTTTGTGTTTCTTAAAGCGTTTGCTGCGCTCATATTATGATTAATTACCATTGTATATTCCTCCCTGATTTAAAACCTGACATCCATGTCAATTTTTACTTATTATTTTTATATTTCCCTCTTAAGAGTTTTATTGGTTAACCTTCATATTTATATATTCGTTTTCTATTTATAGAACTTTATACTTTTTCTGTATTTTTTTATTTTTATTTTTTTTTTATTCCAAAGCCCTGTTTTACTCATTTCACGCAACTTCTTATAAAAAAACAATAATTTTTTTTAATTTTTTATGATATATCAATTGAAGCAAATTAAAAAATAAAAAAAATTCGTATCTTAATGATTTTTATCATTAAGATACGAATTTCTTATTTTTATGCTCGTCCACCAAAATAATTTCCTGGAATAACACTTCCAGAATAAACTCTATGCATTTGCTTACCCATCTTCAACTTATTTATATTGTTCTTTGTTTCAATCATTTCTGACTGTATTAACTTTTTTAACTTATTATCTAATTCATCTAACTTCATATCATAATACAGATTCTTTTTTTCTACTTTAGGCAAATCTGATTCATCTATAGCTTTTATTACTTCTTCACGTTTAGCAAAAAACTCATCTACCGAAATATTTAATTGTATTCCTGACATTATATTTCTTGTTAAAAGTGCATATTTTTCAAATAATTCTCTCATAATTATGAACTAAACGCCGATTGTAATTGCGATAATTGAGTATTGTATTTATTCATCGCAGTTTCCAACTTTGAGTATTTTGAATATAGCTTTTGCTCTTTTGTAGCTAATTCTTTTTGCATTTTTGTTATACTTGTAGTGTATTTACTTAATTCCTTTGTAATATCAGCATTAGAATCACTACCTTCTATACCTACTTTTTGTATCAAAGCAGATTTAGTACTTGATTTGAAGTTATCATTTAGAACAGATTTAAGCCTTTGCATTATTCCACTCTCATTATTTTTCTTAACATCATTTGTAGAATCAGATACATTATTAAATAACTTCATTACTTCTTCAGGATTTTCTTCTAACGCTGCTACTAATGTTTCCTTATCTACAGTGTATGTCCCATTCTTAGAGCCATAATCCTTAACTGGTGAAATACCTATATTTTCAAGACTTAATGAACATCCAGAAACTTGTGTATTAAGCGCACTCTTCATTTGAGTTAATATACTAGTTAACATAGTATCTCTATGCAATAAACCTGTTTGTACTTTTTCATTCCATAACTTAACTTCATTTTCTGACATATCCTTCTTTTGATCATCTGTTAAAGGATTATAACTTCTGTCATGTTTATCATTTGTGAACTTTGTCATCTTTAAGATCAAATTATTATATTCATCAATAAATTTTATAATCTTATCTGCTGTTTCTGATGCATCATTACTACCAGAAAGTTTAACTGAATTATCTACTTTTTTTCCATTAGCATCTTCTGTTACAGTTGTTTCATTCATAAAGAATTGTATATTATCTACAACAACATTATTTAACGAAGACACCTTAACACCTGCTGTTTCTGGATCTCCATATTTTATAGTTCCATTTGAACTTGTTATTGTTGCCTTTAAATTAGTACCTGTTGTAGATTTAAGTAACTCATTTCCACCTGAAGTAAGAGCAAAGGAATTTTCGCTACCGTCACCTAAGTTTCTTCCTAAAGTTTTTGATTCAATAACAATACCACCAGCGAACTCAGAATAAGTACCTTTTAGGCCTAATGAATCCAAAGTTTCCTTTAACGCATTATTTAAAAGAGAATTTTTGTCTTTCGCATCACTATCAATTACTGCAGATAAATCAATTGTTTTGCTTTGTCCATTATAATTTATAGTAAGTGATTTGTCTGTTAATTTATCTAAGTCACTTACTTTTAAAGTCATCTTTGGAGCAGTAGCTAATGCTTCAACTGAAACACTATAATTATCTTTAATAGCTTTACCACTTAAAGCTTTTGCAGTAACTGTTGATTCATTACTTGATTTAAATTTGATAGCACTATATGACTTATCTGATATTAAATTATTAGATTTTAATATATCAAAATAACTATCATATAACTTAGCTCCATCTGTTATACATTCTCTATACATCTTTTGTTTATATTCAAGTATTGTCTTACTTTGTTGTTTAGTTGTAATCTTTTGCTTATAAGGCGCCATTTCCGAACTTACTAAAGCATCAATATCCATGCCTGTAGCTAGTCCTGTAATTCTAGTTGTCATATAAAATCATCTCCTTTTATATTTTAACTGCAAGCTTTAGCCTTATGGTATGCTTCATGCCATATATCTCTTATCTCTTCGATTAGAGGTATTAATTCTTGTAATCCCTCTAAATCCTTCTTCATATTTACTTGCATTAATTTTTCAGTTATAAATTCATATACTTTAAATATTTGCACAGCCCAATCTCCTGCACTTCTATCTAAACTAACCATTAATTCACCAAATATATTTTGAGTTTTAATTAAATTTTCATGAGCACCATTAATATCTTTTTCTATTATAGCGATTTCCGCTCTCTTAGAAAATTTTACTGCCCCATCTACTAACATCAAAAGTAATTGATCTTTTGACGCATAATTTACACTATTATTTTTATAAATATTATACCCGTTAGAATACATATATACCTCCTATTTCACCTTATCAATAAATATACCTTTAGAATCTTTCAATATATTTTCCTCACTATTTTCAGCCTTAACTTCAATAGACTTATCTAGATATTTTATTCCATTTATGGTGAGATATTTTTTCTGTTTACTTGTTTCCTTTTTTACCTTCTCATGTTTTCTTTTTTCATCTTTTTCTATATTAGTATCAATTATTGAACCTTCTAAATCATGTACCTTATCTTTCTCTATAGCCTTAACCATTTTATCCATAATATCGATATTAACTAAATTTAACTGATACGACATAATGGCCACCTAAGCATTCTTATCAAAAAGTACGCCCATTAGCTCGCACATCTTTGCAACCATATCTAGAATTTTCTTAGGTGGTACTTCCATAATTACATCTCCACTCTTGTCATCAATAATTTTTATCATAACTGTATTAAATTTATCATGCATTGATATTTCAACATGGGTCTTATCTTCTTCTAAAAACTTATTAAGCTTAACAATTGCCTTATCTAAATCTCTCTTTGAGTATTCATCTTTACTTTCACCTAAACTGCTTTTTTCAACATTTGCTATCCTCTGTGTATCATATACCCTCTGGCTATTATCATTAGTACCTAAGTTATTTATGAAATCTTCCCTTATTGCGTCAATGCTCATTTAAACTCCCCCTATTTCCCCAATTTTTTTAATAAATTTAAATCTAGCTTCATTGATTCAATATTTTCTTTTTCTATTTCATTATACAATTCTTTTCTTAAAATTATAGTTTCCTTTGGTGCATCTATTGCTAACTTCACACTTCCATCAGCAACCTTTGTCACAGTAATTTCAATATTATCTCCAAGTAAAATTGATTGTCCTTCTTTTCTTGTAATCACTAACATCTTAATCACCCCTTACTTATAGGATGCTTAATTTGATAATCTTCATTCTGTAAAATTATTTGCTTTCCAAGTTGTTCTTTGATATTTATTATTATTGGTGCTCTAAAATTTGTTGTAGCACTATTTATATTTACGGTAGTATATAACATTATATCTTTTTCAGATTTTATTTTAATTTCATTTATAGTATTATTATCTAACTCAACTTCATACTCCTTACTAATTTCAAAAGGAGATATTAAGATTAACCCAACATTTTCATCCTTAACAGATTGTAACACCTTATATGGTTTAACATCTTCTATATCCATTAAAGTAAATTCTTTATATTCTTCTAATCCTAAAAGACCTTTTTCAAAAGTAATATTCATATTAAACACCTCTTATAGATAATCTAATAAAGTTTTTGGTAGGACTTGAGCACTAACTTGTAAAGCTGCTGTATACGTAGTTTGTGCCATACTATATTCAATAGTCTTTTTAGTAAAGTCTATATCTTCAGTATTTGATAATACTTGGGTCATATTATATGATTCGTCTTCATTTTTAGATAAAGCCGACTCCATTCTATTTTGTTTAGCACCCACTTCTGATCTTAATTTTAAAACATTTTCTATTGCTGAATCTATACCAGCTAGATTTTCTCCAATAACCTTACTTAAATTTTCTGACTTTCCTGAAAGAAGATTTGTTTGAAGCTCATCAAATAAATTCATCAAATCAACTTTTTCTCCCTTAGAGTTATTAAACTTAAGTATTTCCATTGCTGTAACATTGTATTCCATATACACGCCTTGAGATATTTCAACTGACATCTTTTGAGAAAGTGCTCCTGTTTGATTATAATCATAAAGCTCAGTTGAATTTACATTTATTTTTTCTCCGTTTTTATCCACAAAGTTCAATTCAACATTTCCATCATATGCGTCAGTAGCTGTTAGCGGCTTTGATGTTGTTTTACTTCCACCAAATAAATAACGTCCATCAAAACTACTATTTAATATTTGACTTAATTCTGCCACTCTTTCTTTTATTTCCTCATTAATTGTCTTACATTCATTACTTCCATAAGCAGCATTTCCAGCAGAAACCATAAGTTCCCTAACTCTTTGTAAAGAAGCATTAACTTGCGATAATGCTGTATCTGTTGCATCTAACCAACTATTTGTATCATCGATATTAGTTTTATACTGAGCATTAGTATTTATATTTGTAGTTAACTGCATACTTCTTACTGTCTTGAAAGGATTATCAGATGGTCTAGATATTTCTTTACCTGTTGATAATTGTGTATTTATCTTATTAAGATTTTTAAGATTTCCATTTACATCTTTCAAATAATTGTTTGCTAGCATTCTATTTGTTATTCTCATAAATTTCACTTCCTTAAATCTATTTCATCAGTCCATTAATTACAACATCTAATAATTCTCCTACTGTAGAAATAACCTTTGCACTTGCATTATAAGAATGTTGATATTGTATTAAGTTAGCCATTTCTTCATCAAGAGATACCCCTGAAACTGAATCTCTACTTGATTCTAGTGTATTAACTATAGTCTCTTGGTTAGATACTGTAGTTCCACATTCTGAAGCTTTTACTCCTAATTTATCAATTAAGTCTTGATAGAATGAATCAAAAGTCATACCACTTGTATCATTCGAAATATTCATACCAAAATTCTCTAGAGTTGCTCCTCCTTTTGAATTTCTGAACATATCTTCTCTTGATGCTATTGTAGTTCCAAAATCTTGTATTCTAAGCATTGAATTTCTTAATGATGCTATAGCAGCAGCTCTAGCTCCATCACCTTCTGCATCAACATTATTTTCACTTGTGTGTAAGAAATTATTATCATGAGTTTTTGTTTTTATTTTCATTACATCACTTAGAACTTCTTTACTTATAGTAATATTTTTAGCTGTTATTTCTGATTCTGAATTTAATACTTCATCAATATTAATCACATTTCCATTACTATCATATTTAGCTATATCTGAATTCACGAAAAATGGTAGAGCATCATAACTTACGCTCTCTCCACTTTGTGCAACACTTGTCATACCGCTTTGAATAGCATTAATAGAATACGCAAGAGCCTTTGCAAGGCTATTTAATTGATTTTTAAATTCATTAATTTCTTCTTGCACTACAATATTACCAGATACTTCACCTTGTTTAGGTACAAAAGTCATAAGTTCTTTTGCATTTATTATTTCACCATCTCTAATTGGATATCCATCTGAACGTGTAGTATTACCAGTTTCACTTGCCCATAAAACTCTCGATGCTTTTAAGTCTTTAAGTTGTTGTTCAGTTAACCCTTCAACCCTTATTGTTGTTTTGTTATCCTCAGAAGTAGTATCACCCAATTTATAATATGTTATTATATGAATATCTGAATTTGACTCATCTTCTTCTATTGAAGATATATAAGAAAATCTCGCCCCAATGTCTCCCATAGACGTAACTAACGTAGCATTTCCCATTGATCCTTTATCAGTAGCTTTCACTTCAATGGCATCAAGCCCTTTATTTTCAACATTTATTCCAAATTTATAACTTAATTCATCTAATAACGTATCTCTTGAATCTAATAAATCATTTGGTGATTGTCCTGACGCTTTTACCTGTATTATTTGCTTATTTAACCTTTGTATTTTATCTAATAAAGAATTCACATCTTTTACATTTTGTCTTAATAAATTTTGAGAATTTCTTTCTAAGTCTTCAAGTTTAGTATAAGCACTGTTTATAGCTCCAGTTAATGCTAATGTTTGTTGTGCAACTATAGTTCTCGCATTTGAACTATTAGGCTGTTTTGCAAGCTCTGACCAAGCATCAAAAAAATGGCCCATTTTAGATGATATTCCTGTATCTGAAGGTTCACCAAATATATCTTCTACCTGAGATAGCATTTGCTGCCTTACATCTGCACTTCCAAGAGAAGCGTTAGCACTTCTTACTTGATAATCTAAAAAAGTATTTCTAATTCTTTCAACTGCTTCAATCTGAGCACCAGTTCCTTGTTGTCCCATTTTAGGATTTCCTGTTGATAAAGGTGGTGTAGTTACTACCTTTGCTCTTTGTCTTGAATATCCTACTGTATTGGAGTTAGATATATTATGTGATGTTACTCCTATCTGACTTTGACTTACATTTAATCCACTTTTTCCTGTATTAAATGTAGAAAATAATCCTGACATTTTCCTTCCTCCTATCTAGATAAATTTCCCATAGATGTATATGTCTTTACATCTCTTCTCGGATTAATTAAATTTAACATTTGTGTATTAAAGCCAATTTGTTGCTTTATAAGTAATTCATTAGTCTCTTTTTGTTGTGTTACTGAATGAATCATTTTTCTAATATTTCTGTATACACTTTCTAATTCTTTATTATTACTTTCATTTATAACTTCACTCATAGGCTTATTGCCTACTAATTTTCTTCTATTTACTTCTTCTTGTGCTATTTCTTTATTGCTCAACTTAATTTTTTCTACAACTTCTTCTATGGAAAAAACATCTTTTTTCATTATATATAAATATTGCTCTTGTAATAATGCCAATAGATTTTCTAATGCATTAGTTTCATTAATTATTACATCAATTAACTTTTTATCCATTAAATCTTCTTCTCCTTAATAATATCAATCATACTTTGAGCTACTAATTTTGAATCTACTGTATAAGTACCATTTGCAATTTTATTTTTGATTTCTTCTACCTTTTTGCTATTATCTACGTTTATATCATCCAATAAATAATCTTGTAAACTTCTACCTATAGAAGATATTTCAATTCTATCTGTATTCTTTTCAATTTTCCCCTTGTTAACAATTTTACTACTATTTTTATTATATAGATTTATTATGTTGCTACTTCCAATCCCCTTAACATTCATTTCTTTTCCTCCATAATCTATCACTCTAATTTATTATCGAATAATAAATATTTTAGTTTAGCAATTTATTATAATTTGTTCAATAAAAAACTGGTATTTTTTACGTTTTAATTACTTTGTAACGCCTCTTTTTTCTTATGTAAATCATATATTTTTATCTTTTCAAATTAGTATAATAAACCCAACTTAAAAAGGGATTATATGCAATTGCATATAATCCCTTTTATCTATAAATATAATATAAAAATTCTAAACTTTTTGATTTACTTTAATGATTTAATTCTTTCAGCACTACTTACAATACTTGTTATTCTTACTCCAAAGTTTTCATCAACTACTACAACTTCACCAAAAGCAATCTTCTTTCCATTTACAAGAATTTCAACTGGTTCTTCTGCTAACTTATCTAATTCAATTAACGAACCTGTTCCTAAATCTAATATATCTTTTATACTTTTCTTTGTTCTACCAAGTACAACTGATATACCTAAAGGTACATCTAAAATTAAATCTATATTCTTATGAGCAACAGCTGAAGAAGTTTGATTTAATGGTTGGAAATTAGCAGTATGAACTTCTACCGGCTTAGCTGGTGCTACTGGTTCCGGTCTAACTGGTGCTTCCACTATTGGTTTACTAGCTACTGTTTGTACCGGTTCTTCCACTCTAGTTGGTGCTGGAGTTGGTGCTGGTTCTGCTTTAGCCTCAGCTTCTTCATCTTTTCCCATCATAATTGATACAATTTTTTTAGCTGTCTTTACCGGGAAAATTTGCATTATGTTACTATCAACTATATCTCCTATAGTCATTCTAAAGTTAACTCTAACTATTCCTTCATCACCTGGAATTTGATCTGAAAGTTCTTCATTCTTATCTCTCCAAATTCTAGATTTAGGAGGTGCTATATCAACTTTTCTTGAAAACATAGTTGCCATTGAAGTAGCTGCAGAACCTATCATTTGATTCATGGCTTCTTGTACTGCACTAATCTCAATTTCTGTTAACTCGTGATTTTCTGGTTTACCATCTCCACCCATCATCAAGTTAGCAATTACAGCTGCATCTTCTGTTTTTATTATTAATATATTTCTTCCTACTATCCCAGTTGTATACTCTACTTCTAATATTATAGTTGGTGTTTCAAAACCTTCTTTTATATCATTAAGTGTTGTGTGTGTAACTACTGGTGTTGTAATATTAACCTTTTGATTAATAATTTGATAAAGAGCTGTTGAGGCAGATCCCATTGAAATGTTACCTATCTCCCCCAATAAATCTTTCTCTATATCACTTAACATTTCCGCGTTAGTTTCTTCACCTTTACTTACAGATTGGTCTTTACTATCTCCGCCACCTAACAGTGAATCAATTTCTTCTTGAGATAAAAAACCATTACTCATACTCATTCACATCCTTATCTATAATATCCAATACAGATACTCCAATATTTTTTCCTATAATTCCTGGTTGTGCGTAATAACATTCTTTATCTTCAACGTATAACCTTATAGGATTAGTACACTTATTATCTAATTTAATTATATCTCCTGCTCCCAATTTTAAGAAATTATCAATACTAATTTCTGCCTTACCAAGTTCTGCCGATAATGATATTTCTACAGGATTTAATCCTTTTTCTAATCTTTCTCTAGACTCTTCCATTAAGCCATCATCTTCATTTTGGAACCAATATTGTACAACTAACTTATCTAATACTTTCTCTAAAGATAAATATGGTATACATAAATTTACATATGTATTATTCTTTCCCATTTCTACCGAAAAAGTTATAAGTGCTACCGGTTCATTTGGTGCTAAAGTTTGATTCATAGCCGGATTTGTTTCAATTGTTTCAACTTCAGGTTCTACTTCTAATATATCTTCCCAAGCTAGCTTCAATCCATGAATCAGACCTGTTGTAATTTGCTTCATTATATTTTTATCTATGTCTGAAAATTCTTTACTTACTACCTGTCTTTCACCAGTTCCACCTAGAAGAATATCTATAACCCTAAAAGAAAATTGAGGGTTTGTTTCAAATAATATTGTTCCTGTTAATGGTGGCATTTTAAATAGAGTCATAATTGTTGGATTCTGTATAGAATGAATGAATTCCTCATAAGTTATCTGCTCTACAGTCTCTACCTTAGCCTTTACATTAACCCTTACTTGTGCAGTAAGATAATTCGATATTATTCTTGCATAATTATCATGAATTAACTCTAGGGTTCTTATGTGATCTTTTGAGAACTTTTGTGGACTTCTAAAGTCGTAAACCTTAACTTTATGCTTTTCTTCTTCTTTTGACACCTGTTCAGGTTCTAGTTCTCCTGTAGACAAGGCAGATAACAATGCATCTATCTCACTTTGGGATAAAACATCTGCCATACTTCTCCCTCTTTCCTATAATTAATTTAAAAGCTTATCTATATCTATTATCGTTAATAATTTATCATCATAATTAAGTATTCCCTTTATATATGAGTTTGATTGCTCATTATCCATTTTTTGAATAGAACTTTCTTCTATATCTAAAACTTCTTCAACCTCATCAACAGTAATACCTATTTCTTCATCTTCAACTGTTAAAATTATTATGTTTTGTTGCTCATTATCTGAGTTAACATTTAATAATAAATTAATGTCTACTAAAGACTTTATATTTCCCCTTAAATTTATTAATCCTTTAATATAAGCCGGAGCTTTTGGCACTATTGTTATCCCCATTATATCTGTAATGTTTTGAACTTTTTCAGTTTCAACCGCAAAATGTTCGTCTCCTAACTTAAATGCTACTATTTGCACTCAATTCGCCTCCTAATCCATAGTCTTTATATCTATTATCCAATTACTTTGTTAATAGCTTCAAGAACTCTATCTGCTTGGAATGGCTTAACTATAAAATCTTTTGCTCCTGCTTTTATAGCGTCCATAACCATTGATTGTTGACCCATTGCTGAACACATAATTACCTTTGCTGCTGGATCAAATTCTTTTATTGCCTTAACAGCTTCAATTCCATCCATGTCTGGCATAGTAATATCCATAGTTACTACATCTGGTTTTTCCTTTTTATATAAATCTACAGCAACAATACCGTTACTTGCTTCTCCTACTACCTCAAATCCATTCTTTTCAAGGATATCTTTAATCATCATTCTCATGAAAGCTGCATCATCTACAATTAATACCTTTGCCATTTTTCTCATACCTCCAATTAATTTAGTCCTATAATTTCTAATATTTTTTCTAATGAACCTGGTACTGGTATATAATAAAAATGTAATCCTACATTTTCCTTATCTTCATTTAAAAATACAGTTTCTATATCCAGTATATATTCATCATATTGACCAGATTCCATAAAAGTTGTTGCGAGTATTGCACTCAACATATCATAAGTTATAGCCGGAACTGATGCTATTGCATTAAGTCCTGTAAATTGTGAAATAGCATTCATATATGCACCCGAAAGTATATTTCCAATTTCACACAAAGCTGATTTGCCCATCTCTGTGAATTCCACTGTTTCCATTCCTGTTAATAACTCAATCATATTAAAAGCCACTTCTTTATCTAATACAATTAATATATTTCCGGGAATATCACCTAATACTCTAACGATAATTCCTGCACCTTCTCTTTCACCAACATTATCAATTAACGTAGTAAATTCAATAAGGTTAACAGAAGGCACTGTCATATCAATTTTTTTTCCTAACATCATGGATAGTGCAGTAGCTGCATTTCCTGTTCCTATATTAGATACCTCTTTTAATGCATCCATCTGCATAGTGCTAAATTGATTTTGTTTCATACAATCCCTCCCTTATAATATATTATTATATTAATGCACCTACATCAAGTATTAATGTAACCAATCCATTTCCTAATATAGTTGCTCCAATATATTCCTTAAGAGATTTTAATGTTTTTCCTAATGGTTTAATAACAATTTCTTGTTGTCCTAATAATGAATCTACTAATAAACCAACAGTCTTATCTCCAACATTTACTATGATAACAAATTTCTTTGCACTGTCATCTGCTTTAATGTCAAGTCTCTCATTAAGTCTAACTAGTGGGATTACGCTATCTCTATATACAATAACCTCTTTACCATTAGTCTTCTTAATATTTTCTTCCTTATAGTCAATTACTCTATCTATAAATCCAAGTGATATAGCTAAAGTTTCGTCTCCTACATTTACAAGTAAAGCTTGAATAATTTGAAGTGTTAATGGTAATTGAATTATGAATGTAGATCCCTTACCTTCTTCACTTATTAAGTCTACTGTACCACCTAATGAAGAAATCTTAGTTTTAACAACATCCATTCCAACTCCTCTACCTGAAATGTCTGTTACTACTTCATTAGTACTAAATCCTTGAGCAAAAATTAAATTTTTAATTTCATTTTCACTTAATCCTTCAGTATTTATACCTACTTTTTCAGCTTTAGCTCTTACCTTTTCAACATTTATACCAGCACCATCATCAATAACCTTAATTAACGCTTTTGTACCTTCTTGGTATGCAATAAGTTTTACTGTACCTACAGCATCTTTACCTGCTGCAATTCTTTCTTCCTTAGATTCAATTCCATGGTCAGCCGCATTTCTTAATAAGTGAATTAATGGTTCACCAATTTCATCAATTACTGTTCTATCTAATTCAGTATCTGCCCCTTCTATGATAAAGTTAATTTCCTTATTTAACTCTACTGAAACGTCTCTAATCATTCTTGGGAATCTATTAAACACTGTATCTAAAGGTAACATTCTTATCTTCATTACTAAATCTTGAAGATCAGTTGTTGTTCTACCAACTTGTTCTAATGTTTCCGATAATTCTGGTGACTTATAATTTAAAACGATTTGTTCTAATCTTGTTCTATAAATTACAAGTTCCGAAACCATATTCATAAGCTTATCTATTCTTTCAAGGTCAACTCTTACAGATTGATGAGTCTTTTTATGACCTTCCTTTTTAACAGCTGGTTTTTTAGCTGGTTTCTTAGCTGCTGGTTTCTTTTCCTCAACTATATTTTTAGGTTTAACTTCTTCTTTACTTTCTTCTTTTTGTTCTTCTACTGGTGCTTCATTTGTAAAATCTACAGTTTGAATTTCCACACGTCTTACTTCTGAAATACCTTCTACTAAGTTTTTCACTTCTTCTTCTGTATTATGAGTTACTAATACAAATGATAGTTGTAAGTCAAAATCTTCATTTTCAATTGATTCTGTTTCAGGTATTGATTTAACTATTTCACCAATCTCTTCTAAATCCTTAACGATTAAGAATGCTCTAGCAGATTTCAATAAAGTATCTTCACTTAAAGATATTTTAATCTCAATAGCATTAAAGCCTTTTTCTTGAGCTTGCTTTATAACTGATATATCATATTCATTTAATTCAATTAGTCTATCTTTAACATCACTATTATTAGTGTTTTTTTCAGGTTCAACTTTTTCATCAGCATTATCTGAACTATGAGCTATACTATTTAAAGAATCCATTATAGGCTCTATATCAACAGGCTCTTCTATTCCTTCTTCTACATTAGTAACCATCTTTTCCAAAGTATCTAGGCAGTCAAATAAAACTGTTACAACTTCTTGTGTTACCTTTAATTCTCCTTCTCTAAACTTAGATAGTACATCTTCCATCTTATGTGTAAGTTCTGCAATATCACTAAATCCCATAGTAGCAGCCATTCCCTTTATAGTATGTGCTACTCTAAATATTTCATTTAACTTATCCACATCAGTTGGATCTTGTTCCAAGTCTAAAAGTGATTCATTCAATGTTTGTAAATTATCCATTGATTCTTCTAAAAACATATTCATATATTGAGATGTATCCATATAAAATTCCTCCCTATAATTTTCTATAAATAAAAGTAGAAGCTTTCTCAAAACCAAATTCTTTATAATTATAAATACTTTCTGTAGCA
The DNA here is from genome assembly GCA_015058405.1 of Clostridium sp. Lineage (GTDB taxonomy): Bacteria > Bacillota > Clostridia > Clostridiales > Clostridiaceae > Clostridium. The sequence continues at coordinate 11,875 of SVCL01000138.1, read as the reverse complement.
CCTACAAATAATAAACCACCTGTTTTTAATGATTCGCTAAACTTTTTATATATTTCATTTTTTACATCATTATTAAAATAGATTACAACATTTCTGCAAACTATTAAATCGAAATCTTTTTCATAATTACCCAAAATTAAATCATGCTTTTTTAATGTTACCATAGATTTTATTTCTTCGTTAATATAATACTTATCATCTTGCTTCATAAAATATTTTTGCAAATCTTGCACCTTAACATTCTTTACTTCGCTTTGAGTATACTCACCTTTTTTAGCCTTAGTAAGAATAGTATTATCAATATCTGTCGCCAATATTTGATGTTTTTTTCCTTTGCTAATTTTATCTAAAATTATAGCTAAAGTATAGGGTTCACAACCAATAGAACAAGCAGCACTCCAAATTTTCAAAGTATTATTTTTAAGTAGAACTTCCTTTTCTAAAACTTCTTCTAATTCTTTAAATAATTCAGGATTTCTAAAAAATTCAGTAACATTTATAGTTATAAAATCTAAAAACCTTTGTTTTTGATCTTCATCCCTTTTTATAAGCTGTGTATATTCTTCTAAGGTGTTAACACCTATTCTACTCATCAAACTTTTTATCCTTCTATGTAATTGTTCTGGTTTATACGCAGAAAGGTTAATACCAAGTTCTCGATGTATCCACTTATGAAATTCTTCAAAATCCATATCTATATTGTACTCCCTTTTACCAAAGTATTAATTTTTTCAGCAATTGATTGCAATTCTATAACCATATCAACTTTTCCAGTTTCATACGCTGCTTTTGGCATTCCATAAATAACACAAGTTGATTTATCTTCTGAAATTGTAATCCCACCATTATCTTTTATCACTTCTGTTCCATGAGCCCCATCGCGACCCATCCCAGTTAAAACTGCCGAAAGTATATTACCACCATAAACTTGTACTGAAGATTCAAACAACTTATCTACTGCCGGTCTTACACCCCATATAGATGGCTCTTCATTCAATAATATTTCATTATTTTTGCCAACTACCATATGATAGCCACCTTTAGCAATATAAATAGTATTCTTCTCTATCTTCATTCCATGTTCTGCTTCAACAACTTTTAAAGCACAAAGAGTATTTAACCTTTCTGCAAAAGCTTTTGTAAATCCTTTTGGCATATGTTGAACCACAAATATTGGTACATTAATATTTCCATCTATTTTAGTTAAAACAGTTTGAAGTGCTCTAGGGCCACCTGTAGAAGCTCCTATAACAACTGCCTTAATAGGCTTTTCAGCCTTATGAATTATATAATTTATTTTTTTCGAAGACTTTTTGTCTTCATTGAATTCTAATTTACTTTTTGATATAGCTATAATTTTTTCTATCAGAATATTACCAAAAATATTACTATCTTTCATAATACTTATAGATGGCTTTTCAACAAAATCAGTTGCCCCTAAAGCCAAACATTCTATTGTGTGAACGGAATTCTCACTAGTTAAACTACTTAACATAATAACTGGAGTAGATATTTTTTTATTCTTTAATATCTTTAAAGTTTCCAACCCATTCATAATAGGCATTTCAACATCCAAAGTAATTATATCTGGTTTATACTTTTCATATTGATCTATAAGCTCTTTACCATTTCTAAATTTCGCAACAACCTCTATATCATTATGGATTGCTAAGCTATCAGCTATTATTCTTCTCATAAACGCAGAATCATCTACTATTGCCACTTTAATTTTTGACATAATGTCACCCCTTATAAAGTAATACTACCTTCACCAACTATTTTCAGCAGCACTTTTCCATCTTCAGAATCTAAAATCATAGTCCTGCCCTTATTACCTCCTGTATTTTCAGCTAAAATCGGTATTCCTTGTTTACTTAACGCCTTTTTTACAGCTTCAGCATTGCGTTTCCCGATATCGCTTACCATACTTTTATCTGAAAAATTAAACATAGATGCCCCACCAGCAATTTTAGCTACTAATTCGCGCTTTTTACACCCTTTTTTCAACATCTTTTCTATCAAAATAGGAATTGCTAAATCAGCAAATTTTAATGGTTGAGTTACATTTTTAAATTGAGTACTATCAGGTAACATTATATGTGCAAGCCCTGCAATCTTTAAACTTTTATCATATAATGCTATTCCTATGCAAGAACCCAATCCTATTGTCATTATCTTTTCGGGATGCACAACTAAATTTAAGTCAGCTATGCCTACCTTTACTTCACCCATATTTATCTCCTAGAAAATTTCTTCTTCTTCATCTTCAGATAATACTTTATCTATATCTAGAAGAATAATTATTTTACCATCTAATTTCACTAAACCTTTAATATAATTTTTAGAAACTGCAGATGTTATTTCAGGAGCCTTTTCAAATATTTCACTGCTTATATCAGTAACTTCATAAACAACATCTACAATAACCCCAAATTTATTTTCTACTCTTTTTATTACTATAATTTTCTTTTCTTCATCGTCAATTTTGTTGTCATTAGAGAATCTAAATTTTTTATTAAGATTTAATATAGGTAATATTTCATCGCCATAGTTAATTACACCTTCAACAAATTCTGGGACATCAGGCATTTTTGTTGGCTCACTATATCCAAGTATTCTCTCTACGTCAGTAATATCAGTAGCATAATGTTCACCATTTAAGCTGAATATAAGAATTTTCATTTCCTTTTCTTCCATAATCCACCCTCCTATAGTATAAATTTTTCCACTTCTATTTCTCCATCTTTATTTACGAATGCTTTAACATCCTTAGATGCATTTTCTAGCAAGTATCGTCTTTCACCAAATACGAAAACACTATTTTGGTATGCTATATCTGCCGTAATAATACCATCCTTTGGTACTTTTAATGTAGTTGTTACTCCAGCTACACTTCCTATTATTTTCGCTTTTATATTACGCCCAGATTCTAATACTCCTCCCCTTGCTACTGCCCCATCAGATAAAAACTCTATACTACCTTTAGCAATTAATTCAGAAATATATTCTCCTTTACCTGTTACAAATATATCTCCTGTACCTTGAGCTTTTATATCTTGGCAATACCCTAAATAAATGTCAACAGGTTGAGTAGTTTTACTCTTCTCAATTTCTATTTCATTTTCTATACATTTTATTAAATCGAACAATTCATCTGAATACTTTATACCTAACGGACCATATCCTATAATCTTTTCTTTTAATATCTTCTTTATATACCCAACATTGTCATTTTTTATGTAATTATCACCTAAAATTTTCAATGCCTTTGTTGTAACTTTTTTAAACTTGTTTTCAATTAATAGCTTTATTAACTCTCCATCAGTTTTCGATAAACTCTCTCCTAATCTTTTTCTTATCTCCTTAGCAGCAATCACTATACCATTCAAATCTTTATTCAATTCAGATAAAACTTTAATATGATTTTGTAAATTCAAATCATCCCCGCCAACAGCTATATTAGAATTAATCGCACTTCCTTGAATAGTAATTTCACCTTGAGCTTTTATAGTTGCGGTTTCAACGTTTTTTTGAACAAGAACGCTATTCCCAGCTTTTACTTCCATCCCTTCTTTTACACTTTTACTTATTATAACATCTCCAGAAAAATCAATATTTCCACTCTTTATATCAACATCTGTAGATATATTCAATACCTCATTAACATTGAAAACTCCACCTTTTACTGATGGACATCCTTCAGTTATTGCTATAACTTTATTTCCTTCAACTTTACATCCATTATCCGCTCTTAACGTTATTTCTTTTTTTATCTTTCTTTTTATATCCATGTCAAATATATTTTTACCATCAATCCCTTCTTTCCCTATTACTATCTCTGCTAATACATCTCCTTCCTTAACATGTGCTAAAGAATACATATTTCTATAATCTACTTTTTCATCAGAATCAGCTTGTACATTCCTGTTTGTTTTTTCAAAATTAACTTTCAATTTATCATCTTCATCATCAATTGCTTCCAAGCCTTTAGCTATAAGTAAATTATCTATATTTAATTCTTCTGATATCTTAGTTATAGCACTTTCAATTATTCCAAATTTAATTCCTTTTTCAGCTAAAGCTTGTCTTATCTCTTCCTTAGAATATAGTGGCGGAAGTTCTCCATCTGAAATCTTTTGGTAAACCTTTATCCTATCTCCGATTTTTTCACATACAACACCAAATAACTTTTCCGGAATATAGGTTATAGTAGCTCTACATTCTATACTTTTATTATCTATTGCCAGATTCAGTAATCTTTGTGAATTTTCTTTTGTACTTTCATACGTTATTTCATCTTTTATTGTACACTTAGTCAGATTAGGAACTTCCTTACCATTAACATAAATGCACGTTCCCTCTTCAAACTCCAAAGTCAATTCTGTTTCTTCATCAACATTTTGTACTAATATTTTATTATTTTCTAATAATATATTATTAGCAACTATTTTCTTTTCCTCACTAAATTCTTCTATTGTATCTTTTTCTTCTTCTTTAGAATAAACAACATTTATAGTACAACTCTTTTTAAACCAACCTTTTTCTTCATTTATAACTTCATACCTAAATTTATCTCTTTTTATATTTAACTCTGTTTCTGCTTTTATCAAGCATTCTTCTAATGTCTTTCCCAAAAATTTATAATTCATAATTATATTCCCCTACCTTTTCCTATTTAAGTATAACATACATGTAATAATATTGTAACAAAACCATTTTTTATTAAATAATTTTAATCAAAGCATCTGTAATTGTTTTCTTTGAAAATTATATTAATTTAAACCTTCTCATTTTCAACCCAGAATTAATTATTTTACCATTATAATTATTCTTTTGTAAAAATAAAAGAACAATACACTTATAGACTTCTACTAATTTAGAAATTATCTTTTACGTTTTTACCAATTTCTAAATTAGTAGATGCTAAACTTAAATAATTTTAATCTTTTATAAGGTCATCTAAAAAAATTTATTAATAACCTATATAACTTATCATCCATTAACTACTTCCATTTTAATATCTCCATTTCATTTTGTTCTTTATAATTTATCAAATATGGCTTTCCTACAAGTTCTAGTAAAGGGGTATCCGATAAAGAATCTGAAAACATATATGAATTTTTAAAATCCACCTCAATCTTTTCTTCATCCAACACCTCCTTTAACCTTTTAACTTTTTCTACACCTTTACAATTTTCACCACACATCTTTCTAACAAATCTACCATTATCAAAACGAAATCTTGTCCCTATTATCTTATCTACTTCTTCAATATTATATAACTCATACAAATAAAATTCTGGAGATGCTGATATTAAATATATATCATACCCTTCTTTCTTTAACTTCTTCATCATATTTAATGAATCTTTGTATAATATTTTACTTAATCTATTTTTGTAAAATCTACTCATTAAATCTTTAAATTGTTTTTCCTCCATATTATCTAAAAATTTCAAAAAAACCTCTTTCACTTTTTTCTCATCATATCTATTACATATATACATAAGACCACCAAAGATAGCTCTAGGTAAATAAATTAAATTTTTTTTGTTTTCTTTTATACTATATTTATATAATTCCATAAGAGTCTCTTTTCTTGTTATAGTATAATCAACATCAAATATCGCTAATCTTTTCATTTTTTTCCTCCAGTTATTCACTTTTTATAAATATATTATATTTCATTTTAGTAATTAATTCTATTCTTCTATTTATTAATACAAAAAATTAAAGGTATTGTACGAACTCTACAATACCTTTAATTAATTCATTCTATTTATTTAATAATAAAATACTATTTATTTAACTTTTCTAAAAAACTTTCTATTCTATTCAAACCTTTTTCTATCACTTCTATAGAAGTTGCATAAGATAATCTTACATAGTGATCTAATCCAAATCCAGCCCCTGGAACTACAGCAACCTTCTCTTCATCTAAAAGTACATCTGAGAAATCTACTGATGTATTAATCTCTTTTCCATTAAAACTTCTATTTAAATATTTTTGTATATTCATCATTACATAAAAAGCACCAGAAGGTCTTATATATTCAACATCTTTCATCTTTGATAATCTTTCAATCATATAATTTCTTCTTTTTTCAAATTCAACTACCATGGCTTTTTGTTCATCTTCTAATCCAGTTAAAGCTGCTACAGCCGCATACTGAGTTATAGAATTAGTATTTGATGACATATGGCTTTGTATGCTCTTCATTAATTTACTTATTTCCTTACTTGCTGCTACATAACCTAGTCTCCATCCAGTCATAGCAAATGCCTTTGACACTCCGTTAATAACTATTGTTCTTTCATAAGCATCTTCAGATAAACTAGCTATGCTAATATGCTTTTCATCATCATAAATTAACTTTTCATAGATTTCATCTGAAATAATAATTAAATTATTTTCTTTCGCAAACTTAGCTATCATTTCTAACTCTTCTCTATTATATAATGTTCCTGTTGGATTATTAGGACTATTAACCACCATTGCCTTAGTCTTTGCAGACACTGCTGACTTTAAAGAATCTAAAGTATACTTGTAATTACTTTCAGGAGTTGTTTTAACTACAACAGGAACTCCATCTGCAAGCTTAACTAATTCAGGATAACTAACCCAATATGGTGATGCTACTAAAACTTCATCTCCTGGATTTAATATTGCTAAAAAAGCATTTGCTAAACATTGTTTTGCTCCTGTTGATACAACAATTTGATCTGGAGTATACTTCAAACCATTATCCCTTTCGAATTTGTCACAAATAACTTTTCTAAGTTCTGGTATACCTGGTGTTGGCGTATACTTTGTTTTTCCTTCTTCCATTGCTTTGATAGCAGCTTTAATAATATGCTCAGGTGTATTAAAATCCGGTTCCCCTGCTCCGAAACTTACTACATCAACTCCACTATCTTTTAATTCCTTTGCTTTTGTTGTTATAGCTAATGTAATTGACGGTGTTATATTTCCCGCCTTTTTTGAATATACCATACTTATCTCCTCCATTATTGCTTTTGCTTATTATTTATAATTTTGCTTAATAACTTTTCTGATATTCCTTGGGTTCCAATAAAACATTCTCCATATTTATTACCATGATAATCACTTCCGCCTGTTATTAATAACTTATGCTTTTTGCATATATTATGTAAGTAATTTGTTTGCTCTATTGTATGACTTGGATGATATACCTCCACGCCACTTAACCCGCATCTCTTTAAATCTAAAATAACTTTTTCTAAATAAATTTTAGGACAACACTTTCCTAAATGTGCTATAACAGCCATGCCCCCAGATTGCTTAATTATATTAATTACCTTTTTATAATCTTCCTTATATCCACTAACATAAGCACATCTATCTTTCATTAAATACTTCTCAAAGGCTTCTTTAATATTTTTCACATAGCCTTTTTCAACCATTTCTTTTGCAATATTCCCTCTACCTAAAGAAATATTATCTTTTACCATTAAATCATTTATATCTATTTTTATATTTATATTATTTAATTTTTCTAATATTTCTTCTACTCTTTTCTTTCGTTTTTCAGCTAATAAATCAATAAACTTTTTAAGCTCTTTATTATTTATATCAATAAAATAAGCTAGTATATGTATCTCCGTATCATTATAACTCGAACTAAACTCTACTCCTGGAATTATAGTTATTTCTTTAAAATCACTTTTTGTTATATATTGAGAAGCTATAGAATCATGATCTGTTATAGATATATACTTAATTCCTTTTTCTATAGCATACTTTACTATGTCTTCAGGAGTTAAACATCCATCTGAATAACAAGAATGGATATGTAAATCTGCAAATTTCATTTTTATCCCTTCTTATAATATATAAAAAATACATATGAATATTTAATATTATTTTTTATCTTAAGTTTTATAAAAAAACCTTTGTGATATTAATATTAAAGTATCACAAAGGCATATTTTTAGTATCATTCTTCCTTCATGTTAATAAGTATAATTTTATTTTACACAAATATCAAAGAATTTTCCTAATATTTTATTTTTCTACTAATTCTTCATTGTAGTAAGTTGCTACTCTATTAAATTCTTCTTCATCTGGAACAACTAATTCTTCGCCAACTGATTTAAACATATATACAGATTCATCTTCTGGATTTTGAGCTAATACATACTCATCGTCTCCATATTCAAAAGCATCTATAATAGGACAAGATACAACATTTCCGTTATCATCTTCTAAATCAATTACAAAACTTTCTTCATGGTCATGTCCGCATCCGCATCCACATCCATCGTGATCATGGTGATGTTCATGTTCGTGGTTTCCACATCCACATCCACATTTATCTAGTTCTTTATCCATTTTTAATTACCTCCTAGGTTATAGTGTTACCTTCATTGTACCCTTATTTTCCTTAAAATAAAAGTATTAATTGAAAATAATTTAAATTAATACTTTTTCATTTCCAGTAATAGAAATATTTTTTTACATAACCTAAAAGTTTTTTCAAGAAAAAAGAGGCGAGTTTTTAAAACTCGCCTCTTATAATAATATTATTTACCTGCTAACTTTTTGTAGTTATCTAGTCTTTCCATTGCATCTCTATGAGTCTTTTCAAATAATGCTTCTGCTGCTTCTGGGAATGCCTTAGCAAGTGAAGCGTATCTTACTTCTCCCATTAAGAATTCCTTAAAGTCTGCAGTTGGTTCTTTAGAATCTAATGAGAATGGATTCTTTCCTTCAGCCTTTAATTCAGGATTGAATCTATACATTTGCCAATATCCACATTCAGTAGCTCTCTTAGCTTCAATTTGGCTCTTACCCATTCCTATTCTGATACCATGGTTGATACATGGTGCATAACCGATTATTAATGAAGGTCCATGATAGCTTTCTGCTTCTGCGATAGCCTTAAGAACTTGGTTCTTATCTGCTCCCATATTAACTTGTGCTACGTAAACATATCCATAGCTCATTGCCATCATACCAAGGTCTTTCTTCTTAGTTCTCTTACCTGATGCAGCGAATTTTGCAATTGCAGCAGCTGGTGTAGATTTAGAAGATTGTCCACCTGTGTTTGAGTAAACTTCTGTATCAAATACAAATACATTTACATCTTCGCCAGATGCTAATACATGGTCAACTCCACCATATCCGATGTCGTATGCCCATCCATCTCCTCCGAATATCCATTGAGATCTCTTAACGAAGTAATCTTTTTCTGCTAACATTTCCTTAGCTAATTCAGTATTAGATTTTTCTAATGCTGCTTCTAATAGAGCTGCTCTATCTCTAGTTCCTTCACCGTCATTTATATGATCTAACCAATCTTGTAATTCAGCCTTAGCAGGATCATTATTTGCTATAGCAGCAGCTGCCTTTTCAGCAAGTCTTTCTCTTATAGCTTTAACTCCTAAGAACATACCTAATCCATATTCAGCATTATCTTCAAATAAAGAGTTTGCCCAAGCTGGACCAAATCCTGCTTTGTTCTTTGTATATGGAGTTGAAGGAGCTGAACCACCCCAAATTGATGAACATCCTGTTGCATTAGCAACCATCATTCTATCACCAAATAATTGAGTTATAAGTTTAGCATAAGGAGTTTCTCCACAACCTGCACAAGCTCCTGAGAACTCAAGTAATGGTTGTTCAAATTGACTTCCCTTAACAGTAGTCTTCTTCATTGGATTCTTCTTAGCTGATACTTCATCTATTAAATAATCCCAAGCTTCTATTTGATTATGTTGAGATTCTTGTGGTTTCATATCTAAAGCTTGTACTGGACAGATTTGTGCACAATTTCCACAACCTGTACAATCAAGTGGTGCTACAGCCATTGCGAATGATAAAGTTTCTTCGCTCTTAATTCCCTTAGCTGGAACAATCTTAACTGTTTCTGGTGCAGCATTCTTTTCTGCATCATTTACTAAAATTGGTCTAATAGCAGCGTGTGGACATACTATTGAACATTGGTTACATTGAATACACTTGTCAGCATTCCATTCTGGAACATTAACAGCAATTCCTCTCTTTTCGAAAGCTGCTGTACCTGCTTCAAAAGTACCATCTTCCATTCCTACGAATGTAGATACTGGAAGTGAATCACCTTCTTGTCTATTCATTGGAACAACTATATTCTTAACAAATTCTGAAGCATTCTTAATTGGTGCTGCTTCTTCATCTTCAGCAGTCTTCCATGCTTCTGGAATCTTAATTTCTACTATAGCTTCAACACCTTTATCTATAGCAGCGTTGTTCATATCTACAACATTTTGTCCCTTCTTACCATAAGAAGTTACAACTGAATCTTTTAAATACTTAATAGCATCTTCTAATGGAATAATCTTAGCTAACTTGAAGAATGCAGATTGCATTATCATGTTAATTCTTCCACCTAATCCTATTTCTTGAGCTATAGCAACAGCGTTTAAAGTATAGAACTTAATGTTGTTGTTAGCCATAAATCTCTTATATGAAGCTGGTAACTTTTCTTCTAATTCTTCTGGAGTCCAGATAGTATTTAAAAGGAATGTTGATCCTGGCTTTAATCCATCTAATACATTGTATTTATGAATATATGATTGGTTAGAACATGAAACAAAGTCTGCCTTATTTATTAAATATGGAGATTTAATTGCTTTCTTACCAAATCTTAAGTGAGATACTGTAATTCCTCCTGATTTCTTAGAATCATAGAAGAAATATCCTTGAGCATACATATCTGTATGATCTCCAATGATTTTTATAGCACTCTTATTAGCACCTACAGTACCATCTGATCCTAATCCCCAGAACTTACAAGCTGTAGTTCCTTCTGGTGTAGCATCAATATCTTCATGAACTTCTAATGAAGTATTTGTAACATCATCAGTAATTCCTATTGTAAATCCATTCTTAGGTTCAGCTTTTGCTAAGTTTTCATAAACTGCAGCAATATGTCCTGGGTTTGGATCTTTTGAACCTAAACCAAATCTACCACCAATTACAAGTGGAGCATTTTCTTTTCCATAGAATGCATTTCTTACGTCTAAGTATAATGGTTCTCCATCTGAACCTGGTTCTTTAGTCTTATCTAAAACAGCTATCCTTGTTACTGTTGAAGGTATAGCTGCGATTAACTTTTCTACTGAGAATGGTCTATATAATCTTACTTTAACAACACCAACTTTTTGTCCATGTGCATTTAAGTAATCTACAGTTTCTTCAGCTACATCTGTTACTGATCCCATAGCTACAATAACTCTATCAGCATCTGGTGCTCCATAATAATCGAAGCAGTGATATTCTCTACCAGTTAACTTAGTTATTTCAGCCATGTAGTTTTCTACTACGTCTGGTAATTCATTGTAGAATCTGTTTACTGATTCTCTTTCTTGGAAGTAAATATCAGCATTTTGAGCTGTACCTCTAGTTACAGGATGATTTGGATTTAATGCTCTAGCTCTGAAAGCTTTAACAGAATCCATATCAACTAACTTAGCTAATTCATCATATTCAAGAACTTCTATTTTTTGAATTTCATGTGAAGTTCTAAATCCATCAAAGAAGTTTAAGAATGGAATTCTTGATTTTATTGCAGTTAAATGTGCTACTGCTGATAAATCCATAACTTCTTGTACTGAACCTTCTGCAAGCATTGCAAATCCAGTTTGTCTTGCTGCCATAACATCTTGGTGATCACCAAAGATATTTAATGAAGATGTAGCTAATGCTCTAGCAGATACGTGGAATACTGCTGGTAACATTTCACCAGCTATTTTGTACATATTTGGTATCATTAATAATAAACCTTGAGAAGCTGTATAAGTAGTTGTTAATGCTCCTGCTTGTAATGATCCGTGTACTGCTCCAGCTGCTCCTGCTTCTGATTGCATTTCCATT
>SVCL01000137.1 GCA_015058405.1 Clostridium sp. | reverse complement strand
CTTAGATTAACTATATATCTGATGTAATTAGACTCGCTAATCACATCAGATATATTTTTTAGTGCTATAAACATTTGCCTACCACCCGCATAGCAGGTGGTTTTATGTTTCGCATCCGCTCAACAGACTAAAGTCCATAATCAAAAGGCCACATTTTATCAATGTGGCCTAAAAGGGGGATGGGGGGTTTTAGCCATTATGAAGAAACATCTTCATTTAGCTATAGGAGAATACTTTCTCCGGTACAATTATATTATTGACGCTTTAACGTAAAAATATACTACTTCTTTTTATTATTTTTAAATGCACCTTTATTATATAATTCTATTATTTTATCTATAAACTCTATTCTTTCAGGATTAGCAATACTTTTTATAGACAATAAAAATTTAATATTTTCATCTTCCTGCATTTCACTATTTTCCTCTTGTATATTATTTGGATTATTGCAATTTTTATTTTGATTAATAGTATTTCCATCCATATTCGCAAAAGAATTCTGCATATTCATATTGGGATTATTAAAGTTCCCTTGATTCATTTGATTATTAACTGAATTTAAATCAAATCCCTCGCTCCCCATTGATGACAATATATTTCCTAGTCCAGTCATATCTATATTACTTCCTAATAATCCTAGAAGCTGCTGAGGACTTATGCCAAAGGGATTATTATTAAAAGGTCTATTAAATTGGTTCATACCCATTCTTTTTCCCTCATCTGACTTATGCCTATGTTTTGACATCCCTATCCTCCAATTAAGTCTTATATTTCTATTATATGTACAATTTAATTATTGGTTAATTATTTTTAAACAAATTTTTGGAGGGCATAAACTATGCCCTCCATTCAACTTTACTACCAACCAAAGCCATTACCATAGCCACAGCCTGCACCATCGCACCAGCCATAAAGTAAGAATAGTAATATTATTAAGATTGAATTAGTATTTAGAAGTCCAGCTCCACAAGCTATTAACCAAAATAGTATTGCTTCCCATAGGCCGCATCCTAATCCATTACCAAAGCCACCGAATCCACCAAATCCGTTATTTCCGTTATTTCCATAATAATTATTTCCACAGCAGCAACAATCGTTACAGCAAGGAACACAACAATAGCAATTACAGCAGCAATCATCCTTATGCTTTTTTGACATAACTATATCTCCCTTCTGATTAATCTCTTAGCATTTCTATTTAAAATCCATATCCTAATCCATCATATCCGTATCCACCGTAGCCATATCCGCCACAATTTCCACCACAAATAAATAAAAGAACTAATAAGAATAACCACCATGATCCACCAAAGAATGAGTTGTTATTATTGTTGTTTCCATTACTGCAGCAAGGGTTACAACAAGAATTATAACAGCAGCAGTCATCATGTTTCTTTGAACATTTACTCTTACAGCAGCAAGGAGTACAACAACAGTTATTCATCATACCACCATTATTACCATATCCACCGTAGCCATATCCGCCGTAGCCGAAGAAGAAGAAGATTAGTAGTATCCAAATCCACCACCATCCTCCAAATCCACAGTTTCCAAATCCGCCACCGTAATTATTTCCTAATCCACCACAATTATTCATAGGATTACAGCAACAGTTGTTATTGCTATTACTATTACTTGCACCACAACTTTTTGCGCTTTCGCTTGATGAATTGTTGGAATTCAAACCATTAATGATATCGCTTATTTCCATAGTATTTTTTTCCTCCTTGGAATTTCTTTATTTAGCTTTTATACTATATACTATTCCCTTTGAAAATATTTGATACAAAATATTAAAAATTTCAGTCTAGGTTTGAAAGATATTGTATTATTAAAATAAAAAAAGGTGCAAACGCACCTTTTTTCTATTCCTATACTAAATCTCCAAATAGATTATCTATTAATTCATCTCTTCCAATTTTATTTAAAGAAGAGAAGAAATAAAATCTATCTTCAGGAGTTAATTTTAATGTATCCTTTATTAATTTTTCACTTTTTCTTAGTTCATTATTAGATAACTTATCTTTTTTAGTTGCTACTACTACACAATCATAACCATAATGTTTAATCCAATCATACATCATTTTATCATCACCTGTAGGTTTATGTCTTGAATCAACCAACAAGACAACTCTCTTAAGTTCATCTCTATCATGTAAATATGTTTCTATAGTCTTACCCCAGCTAGCTTGTTCTTTTTTAGAAACTTTAGCATATCCATAACCAGGTAAATCTACTAAATAGAAATCACTATTTATAAGAAAGAAATTAATAAGTCTAGTTTTTCCTGGTGTCTGACTTACCTTCGCCAACTTTCTTCTATTAGTTAATGCATTAATAATTGAACTTTTTCCAACATTTGATCTTCCTACAAAAGCTATTTCTGTACGATTATCTTTAGGGTATTGTGCTGGCTTAACTGCCGATATAATAAATTCACTATTTTTAATTATCATCAGTTTCATCTCCGACTAAAGCATTCTTTAGGACTGTTCCTACTTCTTCTGCTTCTATTATCTTTATTTTTTCTTTTATGCTCTTTGGAATTTTTTCTACATCCTTTGAGTTTTCTTTAGGTATTATTATTGTATCTATCCCAGCTCTATAAGCCGCTAAAGATTTTTCCTTTAATCCTCCTATAGGAAGTACCCTACCTGTAAGTGTAACTTCACCAGTCATTGCTACATTACCTTTAACCTTCTTGCCTGATAATGCAGATACTAAAGCTGTAACCATAGTAACACCTGCTGATGGTCCATCTTTAGGAACAGCTCCTTCTGGAACGTGAATGTGTATGTCTTTATTCTTATAGAATTCATCTTTAATTCCATACTTATCTGCATTTGCTCTTACATATGAATAAGCTGCTTTTGCTGATTCTTGCATCACTTCACCTAGTTTACCAGTTAACTGCAACTTTCCAGTTCCATTCATTACCATAGCTTCTATTGCTAATGTATCTCCACCATATGCAGTCCATGCTAATCCTGTTACAACTCCTAATTTATCTTCCTTTTGAACTTCATCAAAAGTAAAAATTCTTGTGCCTAAAAGTTTACTTACCTTTTCCTTATCTATTACTATATTCTCTTTATCTTCTTTAATTATTTCTGCTATTGCTTTTCTTATAAGTTTACTAATAGCTCTTTCAAGACTTCTTACACCAGATTCTCTAGTGTATCCATCAATTACTTCTCTTATCGCTTCATCAGAAATCTTAATTTTATCATTCTTTAAATTATACTCTTTAAATATCTTTGGAACTAAATGATCTTTAGCTATATGATATTTTTCTTCATAAGTATAACCTGAAACTTCAACAATCTCCATTCTATCCAATAATGGTCTTGGAATAGTATCCAAACTATTAGCAGTTGTTATAAATAAAGTTTTTGATAAATCTACTGGTAACTCAATAAAGTTATCTCTAAATGTTTTGTTTTGTTCACTATCTAATACCTCTAGTAAAGCATCAGCTGGATTACCCTTATAATCCATACTTAACTTATCTATTTCATCTAAAAGCATTAAAGGATTAAGTGATTTAGCTTCCTTTAATCCATATATAATTCTTCCTGGTATGGCTGCCACATAAGTTTTTCTATGACCTCTTATTTCTGATTCGTCTTTTAGTCCACCTAAAGACATTCTTACATATTTTCTGTTTATAGCTTTTGCTATAGATCTAGCTATAGAAGTCTTCCCTACACCAGGAGGCCCAACTAAACAAAGTATAGGTCCTTTTAAAGACCCACTTATCTTTTTAACTGAAAGATATTCTATAATTCTTTCCTTAACATCGTCTAGACCGTAATGTTCTTCATTTAAAACTTCTTCAACCTTATTAATATCTAGTCTTTCTTTAGTATATTTACCCCATGGAATATCTAATACCCACTCTAAATATGATTGAATTGTATTAGCCTCAGATGAAGACATATTCATTCTTTTTAATCTTCCTAATTCCGCTTCAACCTTAGCCTTAACTTCTTTCGATAATTTAGCTTTACTAATCTTTTCTTCGAACTTACTGATTACTGCTCTTTCATCATCTTCTTCACCAAGTTCTTCTTGTATAAATTTAAGTTGCTCTCTAAGATAAAACTCTTTTTGTGAATCATCTACACTTTTCTTCATTTTATTAGCTAGCTTCTTTTGAACCTTAACTACTTTAATTTCATTTTCTAAAGCAACTAAAAGCATCTCAATTCTTTTTTTAACTTCAATAGTCTCAAGAATTTCTTGCTTTTTTTCTTCTGTTAAAGGAAGATAACTTGCAACAATATTTATTAGCTCATAAGGACTTTTTTCACGTTTTATGTTAGATAACATTTCTGGAGTATCATCTCCTGCTATCTTAACAAATTTTCTAAAAGTCTTTTTTAAGCTATCAAAGTATGCATCTAACTCAATATCCTCATGACCTTCTGCTACTTCATCTATTATCTTTTCAACTATTACTTCAAAATAATCTTCATTATTAATATACTCAGTTATTTTTGCTCTTACTTTTCCTTCAACTAATACTCTCATAGTATCGCCAGGCATCTTTATTATTTGCTTTATTTTACATATAGTACCTATAGTACTTATATCCTTTTCTACTGGTTCTTCCTGCTCCATATCTTTTTGAGCTGCTAAGAATATATCTTCATTATTTAGCATAGCAGTATCAATAGCTGCAATTGATTTTTCTCTACCTACATCAAAATGTAATACCATATTAGGAAAAATGGTTAATCCTCTCAGAGGAATTAATGGAAGAGTCATCTTATTATCCATATTTTTTCCCTCCATCCACATATTATTTATTTAGTCTTAATTAGTATACACATAATAAAATTTTTTTTCAATAAATAAAAATATAAAATAACATACTTAGTATTTACATAATAATTCACTTTATATTTTTCTACTATTTTTATTTTCTATACTTGCAGATAATATTTCAACATTTCCTTCTAAATTTGTTTTTTTCTCACCATAATCATTATTAAATATAATATTAAAAACTTCTCCTATACTCTCTACTTTATATATAATTATATCTTTAATATCACTTAAAGCTTCACTATAGTTTTCTTTCGGAATTATCACTTTCTTAGCTCCTGCCTTTTTAGCCCCCATTATCTTAGCCTTTACACCTCCAATAGGTTTTACTCCTCCAAGAACGCCTATTTCTCCTGTCATTGCTATATAATTATCAACCTTAATATTTTTTATAGCACTATAAATTGCTGTTGCTATTGTTATCCCAGCAGAAGGACCATCAACTGGTATTCCCCCTGGAAAATTTATATGTATGTCATATTTACTGCAATCTAAATTATAAATATTATTTAATACTGTAACTACATTTTCAACTGAAGATACAGCAGTGCTTTTTCTTCTTATACTTTTATTATTACTAGAAATACTTTCTTCTTCTACTATTCCAGATACTTTAAGTTCTCCTTTATCTTTATTATTTATTTTCTTAGCTGATACTTCTATAGGCATAAGTATACCTTCATTTGCACCACATACTGCTAAACCATTTACTATACCAACAGAAGGCATATTTCCCACTTCAATATCTATTCTTTTATTATAATCTCCATTTTCTAAAACCCATTCTATATCTTTCTCTGTAATATTACACCTTTTCTCACCATATGCAATTCCTGCTGCTAATTGAATTAAATTAACTACTTCCCTCCCATTATAACAATATTCACCTAATAATCTTTTACCTTCTTTATTAATTACAACTCCTAATTTTGTTGCTGCTTCTACCCCTATCTTTATTATCTCTTCTGGTAATAATCCTCTAAAAAATACTTCAATACATCTTGACCTTATTGCCGGTAATATCTCATCTGGTCTTCTAGTTGTTGCTCCAATTAATCTAAAATCAGCAGGAAGACCTTTATCAAATATTTCTTTTATATAATCAGGCATATTGGGATCTTCTGAACTATAGTACGAACTATCTAAAAAGACCTTTCTATCCTCTAGTACTTTTAATAATTTATTTAGCTCAATAGGATGCAATTCACCTATTTCATCAATGAATAAAATACCTCCATGAGCTTTAGTAACTGCTCCTGGCTTTGGTTGAGGAATACCCGCTATACCTAAAGATCCTGCACCTTGATAAATAGGATCATGTACTGAACCTATTAACGGATCTGCAACACCTCTCTCATCGAATCTTAAAGTAGTAGCATCAATTTCTACGAATTTTGCTCCTATAGCAAAAGGAGAATCATTATTTTTTTTAGCTTCATCCAAAACTAATCTAGCTGCAGCCGTCTTTCCAACACCTGGGGGACCGTATATAATTACATGCTGAGGATTGGGGCCACAAATAGCTGCCTTTAAAGCTTTTATTCCTTTTTCTTGTCCAATTACCTCTTTAAAACTTTCTGGTCTACTTTTTTCTGTCAATGGTTCTGTTAAAGATATGCCCCTCAACCTCTTTAATTTCTCCATTTCCTTCTTATTCTCTTTATTAATAACAACTTTTCTTGATTTAATATTGCGATTACTATTAACCGTATAATATATTAAAACCCCTATTAAAATCACTTGTAAAACTATTGATATTTCTGCCATTTTATATTCCTCCATTTGTTATTTTACCTATAATTATTAACTTTCAAACTAAGTACTATACAACTTTAGAAATAAAAAAAATCGCCAAAGCGATTTTTTTATTTTCATATAACATAATTAAGTATACTATTATATAATTATTTATAGACATTTCTAATTATTTATAGACATTTCGAATTTTCATCAATTAGTTTGAACTAATATTACACAAAAAAGTACCATTAAGTTATATAAAACTTAATGGTACTAAAAATTAAGCTGTTTCCATGCCTTTGCTTTTCTTAGCTTTTTTACCCTTTGATAATAAAGGTCTTTCTTCACCTTCAGCTACTCTTTGTATATCTGGTTCTACTTTATCATTTATAGTTGGTTCTGTAATTATAACCTTTTCTATAGCTTCATCTGAAGGAATATCAAACATTATCTCAGTCATAACTTCTTCTATAATAGATCTTAATCCTCTTGCTCCAGTCTTTCTTTCTATAGCCTTACTAGCTATAGCATTTAAGGCTTCGTCAGTAAACTCTAATTTAACATTATCCATTTCAAACAACTTTTTATATTGTTTTACTAATGCATTTTTAGGTTTACTTAAAATATTTACAAGAGCTTCTCTATCTAGAGATTCTAATGTTACAACTATAGGTAATCTTCCTACAAATTCAGGAATTAATCCAAATTTCAAAAGATCTCCTGGTTCTATTTCTTTAAATAAACTTCCAATATCTTTTTCTGCTTTTGATTGAATGTCTGCACCAAATCCAATTGAACTCTTTCTAGTTCTCTTTTCAATAATCTTATCAACACCATCAAAAGCTCCACCACATATAAATAATATATTTGATGTATTAATTTGAATAAATTCTTGATGTGGATGTTTTCTTCCACCTTGTGGAGGTACAGAAGCAACTGTTCCTTCTAATATCTTTAATAATGCTTGTTGAACTCCTTCACCAGATACATCTCTTGTTATTGATGGATTTTCTGATTTTCTAGCAATCTTATCTATTTCATCAATGTAGATTATACCTTTTTCAGCTTTCTCAACATCATAGTCTGCATTTTGAATAAGTCTCAAAAGTATATTTTCAACATCTTCACCAACATATCCTGCTTCTGTTAATGTTGTAGCATCAGCTATAGCAAACGGTACATTTAAAAACTTAGCTAATGTTTGTGCTAAAAATGTTTTTCCTGATCCAGTTGGTCCTAAAAGTAATATATTACTTTTTTGTAATTCAACATCATCACTATCATCTTTTGAATTTACTCTTTTATAGTGATTATAAACAGCTACAGAAAGTGCTTTCTTAGCTCTTTCTTGACCAATTACATAATCATCTAAATATCTTTTTATCTCTTGAGGTTTTGGTAATGATTTTGCATCAAATTCTACGCTTTCTTCAAATTCATCAGCAATTATTTCTGAACATAATTCAATACATTCATCGCATATATATACACCAGGACCTGCAATTAATCTCTTTACTTGATCTTGGTTTTTACCGCAAAAAGAACATTTAAGTTGCTTTTTATCATCATATTTAGCCATATATTCACCTCACTTAGGGTTTAACTTTTATTTATTTTGCCCTATTTCATTTCTTGTTATAACTTTATCAACTAAACCATATTCAACAGCTTCTTCACCATCTAAGAAATAATCTCTTTCAACATCTCTACAGATTTCTTCTAAAGACTTGCCAGTATTTTCACTTAAAATTTTATTAAGTCTTTCCTTTGTCTTTAAAATCCTTTTCGCATGAATATCTATATCAGTTGCTTGACCTTGAAAACCTCCTAAAGGCTGGTGAATCATTACCTCTGCATTTGGAAGTACATATCTTTTTCCCTTAGCTCCACTAGATAATAAGAAAGCTCCCATTGATGCTGCTAACCCTATACATATAGTAGATACATCTGCTTTTATATAATTCATTGTATCATATATAGCCATCCCTGCAGTTACTGAACCACCAGGACTATTTATGTACAAATAAATATCTTTATCTGGATCTTCACTTTCTAAAAATAGCAACTGTGCAATTACTAAATTAGCAGAATCGTCATTTACTTCACCACTTAACATAACTATTCTATCTTTTAATAGTCTTGAAAATATATCGTAAGATCTTTCTCCTCTTCCAGTTTGTTCTACGACCATTGGTACTAATGCCATACTCATACCTCCTCTGAATATTTTTAATTTTACATCATATTGTAATTATACAAGATTTTCCGTTTTTTGTTAATCTTTAATTTGAAATAATTGCCAGATTTTTTTCTGGCAATTATCTCATTACTTAAATATATGATTTTAAAATATTCTTAGTTATTATTATTTAACATTATCAGTTAATAACTTAACAGTCTTAGCTATTACGATATCTCTTGATAACATAGCCCCTTGAGTATTAACTAACATATCAGCCATTTTTTCATGTTCTGTAGCTGAATACATCTTAGCTAATTCTAAAGCTTTTTCTTTAATTTCTTCTTCAGTAGCTTCAATATTTTCTGCCTTAGCTATTGCATCTAAAACTAAATCTGCTCTAACTTTCTTATCAGCATTTTCCTTCATGTAATCTCTCATCTTATCAACTGAGCTACCAGTGAATTCCATATATTGATCTAAAGTTAATCCTTGATATCTTAATCTATTTTCAAGATCACCTATCATAGCATCTATTTCTTTTTCAACCATTACTTCTGGTAAATCTATAGTAGCAGTTTCAACAGCAGCAGTGATTACATCATTTTCAAATTCTCTATCAGCTTTTTGAGCATTATGTTCTTCAGCTTTCTTCTTTATATCTTCTTTAAGCTCAGCTAATGTATCAAATTCTGATACTTCCTTAGCAAATTCATCATCTAATTCTGGAAGTTCTTTAACTTTGATTTCTTTAACAGTTACTTCAAATGTAGCTGGTTTTCCGTTTAATTCTTCTTTTCCATATCCTTCTGGGAAAGTAACTTTAACTTCTTTGTTTTCTCCTGCTTTTAAACCAACTAATTGATCTTCAAAAGTATCTATGAATGAACCTGAACCTATTTCTAATGAATAATCAGTTCCTTCTCCACCTTCAAATGCTTCACCATCGATAAATCCTTTGAAATCTATAACAGCTATATCACCTTTTTCTACAGTGCCTTCTGTTTTAGTTTCTACTCTAGCATTCTTTTCTTGAATTGATTCTAGTTGTTTTTGAACTTCTTCTTCAGTTACTTCATAACTATTCTTCTTAACTTCTAAACCTTTGTATTCTCCAAGCTTAACTTCTGGATATACTGTAACTTCTGCAGTATAAACTAAGTCTTTTCCTTCACCAATTTCAACGATATCTATCTTTGGATAGTCAACTGGCTTAATATCGTTTTCTGCTAATGCCTTTCCATAAGTTTCATCTATTGAAAAGTTTATAGCATCATCGAATAATACTTCTACACCATAGAATTTTTTAACCATTGCCATTGGCACTTTACCTTTTCTAAATCCTTGAACGTTAAAGTGTGCTTTATTCTTATTATATGCTTTCTTTAAAGCAGCATCGAACTTTTCTGCCTCTACTCTTACTTCAATTTTAACTAAATTTGCTTCTATTTTCTCCATTTTAGCTTCCATTCTCTATATTCCTCCTAAAATAGTAATTAGCTTAACTATATATATACTAGGATATTATATCACATATTCCTAATTATTATCAAATTTTTTGTTTCTTTAATAGATTTTGTTTTTACTGTACTACTACCCCTTCTGAATTAAGGTAATATACGGCTCCACTTAATGTTATTGTTATCCCTTTTTCCGGAACTAAATCTCCCACAACTATATCTGGTCCAACAAAATTCCATATAGTTCTATCTGTATTTGAAGATATATTATGAATCCATACATACTTCTTAGCTCCACCATTTCCAAAGTAAGGTAACTCACTAACATATACAACATTATCTTCATCTATAAACTTCGCTTGAGAATGCCATAAATACGAAGGATTTGACTGTAATATTGTATCTTTAGGGAATGTTGTTCCAGCTTGTGATACATATGACATCTTAGTTATATCAATAACATTTCCTCTTGCATCTGAAACTTTCATATTTTGCGCATTATCTAGAATCAATATCTTTTCCTTAGATGGACTTATATTGAAAGTATATCCTTCAATAGGGGTAACTTCAACAAACTTTCTTATTCCAGCTTCTTCTACATATTCAGCTTTTACAGTTATTCCTTCTGCCACATTTATATCAACATATAATTTTTCTGGTTCTTTTTCCTCTACCTCAGGTTTTTCTTCAAGCTCTTTAGCCTCCTCTTGAGTTTCTGTTTTCTCTTCTGGCTTATCACTATCAACCCATGCCTGTATATTAGCTTTAATGTTTGTAAAATCTAGATTTTTAATCTTTGAATTAAAGACTATAATCAGCAAAGCAACCAACACTAATATTATTATGATCATTACTGACCTCTTTCTTTTTTTCATTCTTCTTTCATAATCTTTACTAAAAATACTTGGTTTAGCCAATTTCCTAACCTCCTGTAGAAATCTTAAGTTTAGTGCATATAAATCTTTAAGCATTTCCTTTATATTATAACCCATTCCTGTGCTTTTTTATATGCTTTTGTTATTTATTATCTTAATTTTTATTTTTTACAACATTTATTACAACCATTTATTACAACCATTGCATCCTTCTTTACTCTTATCTCCACACCCACCACAAGATTTCTTTCTATAATAATTTTCAGTATATGACTCATATTCAGGAGCATCATATAATAAATCTATATGCCATCTTGCAATAATAATTAATTCTTTATTTTCTCTTTTTTCATTAGGTAATATAGTATAACTTTCTATATCAATAAATCTCTTAAGAGTAAGCGTCTTTACAAGATCCTCTTCAATATAATCTATATTCTCACCATACATATCACTATACCTTATTATTATAAAGGAATTTGGACTCAAATACTTCTTAGAATTTTGAATTTCTCTTTTAAAATCATATATATCATTTTCACCTTCTTGGTATAAGAAAACACCCCTATATTCATCAAAATCATTTTCCTGTATAGTAAACTCATCTTTATTTATATAAATTGATACAATATCTTTTCCTATATTATTAACTCTAATAAATCCTCTATCTATTTTAGTATCTATAAACTTTTTACTCTTCTTAACTTCATTTATAATATTATATTTATCCATAAAAATTCACCTCATCTTTTAAATCATTTAGTATTTTATACTAAATAAATAATATCATTCCTTCACTATAATTAATACAAGAGTTTATTTACATTTTCAAAAAAATATATAAAAAGAAGCTATAATATCAAAAGTCTTAGAGTAAATAAATAACATCTTTAATACTTAAATATCCTTTTGATAAAGCTCCTTTTAATATACTTTTTTAAAGTGTGAAATTTTCCACATCGTCTACTATCCAATTACCATCTTTATAAATAATATTCGTAAAAAACAACTTTGAATTTTCACTTTTATTTAATGAAAATATATTTTTTTCTATACTATAATCAACCTTAACCACTATTGTAGCTATATACATATTATATTTATAACTGTATTCATTTTTATCTTCCTTAACAGTAATATCTTGTATAGTATATTTATTTTTTAATAATATGTAACTCTTTTCTAATATGTTGTATATTTTTTCTCTAGCGTTTTCTGTAGCTCCTTTTATATAGCTCCTATCCTCTTCATTTAAAGCTTCAAAAACACTTGTATAAAATTTTTGAGATAACTCAACTAATTCCGATTGCATTTCATTATTGTTAATATTAAGATCAACTTTTACATTTGGTATATCTTTAATATATGTCTTTTCACCTTGAACTTTTCCCCAAGGAAATTCTTTTTCAATATATATGTAATTTGAATTTTCCACATTAAAAGGACCAATATCTTTAAACTCATCAACACTTAAGTTAGAATCAACATCATTAATATATACTTTGGCATCTTTATACGGAGATTCTATAGTAATATTAATAGCATTAAAATCGACTTTAATTTCATCATTTCCTAATATATTAATTTCCTCTGAATTATTTATTTCATCATATTTACTATAAAGAATACCCTTAATCAAATATTTCCCAGGTACAATATTTTCAAAACTTTCTCCTGAATCTATATATTTTTCATCATCAATAGTGAACCTTCCTTCATCAAAATTACTATTAACTCTAACATTATAAGTTTTTAACTTTATATAATAATTTTTAAAAACAACATCCCTTTCCTCTATAGAAAAAGTTTCTGTTTCACAACCTTGTTTTAATTTCCTAATATCATTGTCAATCCTTGATTTATTTTCTTTATAATAATCCATTAAAGGTTTTAAATCTTCTGATTTTATCTTCCTATCATCTATCTTAACTATTTTTTTTAGTTTAGATAAATTTTCTTCTTTAAGAGCCACCTCCAATTCCACCAATAACTTATCTTGGCTATTAGATAAACTCCCTATAAAATAGCCCATCCCTAGAAATAAAACAATAAATAAAATCAAAATTAACTTTAATCTTTTTCTTATAAACTTTCCAATTCCATTAGATCTTATCTTCTTTATATCTTTATGTAAATTCTTAAAATATTTTTTTATTTTATTATTTTTTATCATATAACCACCCATGTATACTTATTTTGGTCAATATAACTACCATATTTTATGTCCTACTAAAAAATAAATGGATATAACTAATACTAAAAATTCATCTCTTTAATGAACTAAGTAAAATAATTATATCCACTTTAAATAAATAATATATTATTCTAAAATATCTATTATCCACTTTCCACAATCAACACATTTGTATATTCTTATTACAAATAAATCTAATTCTTCTCTCTTTAAAGTAGAACTAAACATCTCAAGTTCCTCTTTAGTGATAAATTCATCATCTTTATCTATATACCCATGAATTTGTACAAAATAGTTATCTCTACTCTTACCACAACATTCATTATCTTCTGTTACAGCAAGTTTTTCATAACTAAGCTTACTTTCTAATTCTTTAATTATAGGAATTATGTCTTCATATTCTGTTATATCATCTAAAAAGTCTTCTTCATAAAATGATAAATCTCTAATTTTAAACAGCTCTTTCATATAAAGCTCCTTTCAAAATTCTATGATGTCTTATTATATCATTCAACGTCATTAATGTACAGTTACTATAAAAGAAGTACGCTTAGTCTTTTTACTATAAAATATTAAATTAAATATTTTCTATTTTTTTACGTTCCCCTTTAAAATTATTTATTTTATTATGCCTTTTTTCAAGTTCTTCTACTACAAGTTCTAAAGGAATGTTAAGCTCAGCCATTAAAACTAATATATGATAAGTTAAATCACATATTTCATTAACTTGATTTTCTTTTGATTCAACTAAACTACTAATTACAACTTCAGTAGCCTCTTCTCCTACTTTTTTAAGAATTTTTTCCTTACCTTTTGTAAATAAGTATTTAGTATAAGATCCCTCTTCTCCATTTACTTTTCTATCTAATATAGTTTTATATAATTCCTTAATTATATCGTTCATGATTTTCCCCCTATAAATTTCTATAAAAACAACTCCTATTCCCTGTATGACAAGCAGCTCCCACTTGTTCTACTAAAAGTAATAGAGTATCATTATCACAATCAATCTTTATTTCTTTAACATATTGTAAGTGCCCCGAAGTTGCCCCCTTATTCCAAAGTTCTTCTCTACTTCTACTATAAAACCAGGAAGTATCTCCTTCTAAAGTTTTAATCAAGCTTTCCTTAGACATATATGCAAGCATTAAAACTTCTTTATTATTAACATCTTGAACAATTGCCGGTACAAGACCTCCACACTTATCAAAATCAACCTTTTCAATCTTCTCCAATATATCTCTTTCCAAAAAATCTTCACCTACAATCTAATAGGAATATTCTTTTCATTCAAATATTTTTTTACATCACAAACAGTAATTTCGTCATAATGAAATAATGAAGCTGCAAGTGCCGCATCTGCAACATTCTTTTCAAACACTTCATAAAAATGCTCTAAAGCACCACAACCACCTGAAGCTATAACCGGTACATTAGTTATATTAGATACAGCCCTGCTAAGCCCAATATCGAAGCCAGATTTTGTTCCATCTGCATCCATAGACGTTAGTAAAATCTCTCCAGCACCTAATTTAGTTGCTTCTTCTATCCATTTTAAAACGTCAATACCTGTATCTATTCTTCCTCCATTAATAACTACATTCCATCCAGATTCATCTTTTCTTTTTCTTGCATCAACAGCTAACACTATACATTGATTACCAAATACATAAGCACCTTCTCTTATAAGGTTCTTATCTCTTACAGCTGCCGAATTCAAACTTACCTTATCTGCTCCTGCTCTTAAAATAGTTTTTATATCTTCTATATTCCTTAATCCTCCACCAACAGTAAAAGGAATAAAAATATTTTCAGCTACTTTTTCTACAACTTGCCTCATTATTCCCCTGCCATCATGAGTTGCTGTTATATCTAAAAATACCAATTCATCAGCACCTTGCTTATAATACTTTTTTGCAAGTTCTACAGGATCTCCTACTTCCTTTATTCCAACAAAATTTACTCCTTTAACTACTTTTCCATCTCTAACATCTAAACAAGGTATAATTCTTCTAGTATGCATTAAATCTCCCCCTTTGAAAGCTTTATTGCTTCACTTAGAGAAAGAGTATTAGAATATATAGCTTTACCTGTAATAGCTCCATATAAATCCATATCTCTTAATTCCTTAATATTAGAAATATCTCTTATACCTCCTGAAGCTGTTATATTAATATCTACTTCATCTTTTAGTTTCTTTAACATCTCTACATTAGGACCTTCTAAAGTTCCATCTTTACTTATATCCGTTACTATCACATTTTTTACACCTATGCTTTTAAGTTTTTTAGCAAAATCTATGTAATACAAAGAGCTTTCTTCAAGCCATCCTCTACCATAAGCGTATCCATTTTTACAATCGATTCCTACTGCTATTTTATCTTGAAAGCTTTCTACTGCTTTTTTCACTAAGCTTTCGTCTTCCATGGCACTAGTTCCTAAAATAACTCTAGAAACTCCGTTATTAATTAAATATTCAATAGTTTCATAATTTCTAATTCCACCACCTACCTCAACAGGCACGTTTAATGTATTAGCAACTTTTATAATCACTTCACCATTTACTAATCTTCCAGCTTTAGCTCCGTCTAAATCTACTAAATGTATATATTCTGCTCCAAAATTCTCAAAAGTTTTAGCAGTTTCTAAAATATCTTCTGCCACAATCTCTTTTTTACTATAATCTCCTTGATAAAGCCTAACTGGTTTACCATCTATTATATCTATTGCAGGTATAATTATCATAAAACCAACTCCTTAAAATTCTTTAATATTTTAAGACCATCTTCTCCACTTTTTTCAGGGTGAAATTGAGCACCCATTACATTTTTTCTTCTTACCAGTCCAGGTATCTTGATATCTCCATACATTGAGTAAGCAATTAAATCTTCCTCACTATAATTACTAGCACAATACGAATGAACATAGTATACAAAAGATCTTTCTTTTATATCTTTCAAAAGTTCATCCTCTTTATTTAAAACTAAGTCATTCCATCCTATATGAGGAATCTTCAGATTAGGACTTATCATTTTTACTATTTCACCTTTTAATAAACCAAGTCCCTTAGTTTCTTCTCCTTCATAACTTTTTTCAAATAAAAGTTGCATACCTAAACATATACCTAAAAGCGGTTTTCCTTTTTTAACTTCCTCAATTATTACATCAACTAAGTTAGCTTTTTCTAAATTGTGCATACAATCATTAAAAGCTCCTACCCCTGGCAATATAAGAGCTTTTGCTTTTTTTATTTCGTCTATATCAGAAGAAATTTTACAAGGACACTCTATTTTATTTAATGCATTATAAACACTTTTCAAATTTCCCATTCCATAGTCAATTATTACAACCATATGCTACCCCCTATAACAAACCTTTTGTAGATGGTAATTCATCACTTGTAATCTTCTTAGCTTCTCTAAGAGCTCTTCCAAGTGCTTTAAATAAAGCTTCTGCTTTATGATGATCATTTTCTCCATACAAAACTCTTGCATGTAAGGTTATAGCTGAATTAAAGGCAAATGATCTAAAGAACTCTTTTACCATTTCTGTAGAAAATGTTCCTATATTTTCTCTAGTAAAATCACACTGAAAAACCAAAAAACTTCTTCCACTTATGTCCAAAGAAACATGAGCTAAACTTTCATCCATAGGAATAAAAAAATTACCGTACCTATTTATACCTTTCTTATCACCCAAAGCTTCTAAAAAACATTTTCCAAGGACTATGCCTATATCCTCAACTAAATGATGATCACATACATTCAAATCACCCTTGGCATCTATATCCAAGTCAAAACCACCATGGAATGCCATTAAATTTAGCATATGATCAAAAAATCCTACACCTGTATTTATTGATGTTTTTCCACTTCCATCTAAGTTTATCTTTAACTTTATAAAAGTTTCATTAGTTTTCCTTTCGATCTTCGCTATTCTATAACTCAAAGCCTATTCCCCCTCATACATAAAGATTTTCTTTAATGCATCTATAATTCTATTATTTTCAAAAGTAGAACCAACAGTAATTCTAAAACTATCATCTTCGAAATCTCTTATATGTATTCCCGCACTATAAAGACCTTTAATCAAAGCTTCCTTATAAGGAGTTCTTCCAAATATATAATCAGCATTAGATTTATAAAAATGCACTTCAAGAGCCGCTTCTTCTTCTATATTTTTTAAAATACTATATAATTTTTCTCTTTCATTTATAATACTATTAACCTTAGATAATATCTTTTTAGGGTTTTCCAATACCTTTTCTGCTATCATTTCTGATACATTACTTACAGAAAATTTAATTTTTATTTTCTTAAATCTATTAATAACATCCTTATTAGAAATCAAAAAACCTACTCGTATAGAAGATAACCCCCATCCCCTTGAGAGTGTTCTTGTAACTAAAAGATTATTATATTTATTAATTAACTTAACAGCTGTTTCTCCATAAAATTCATAAAATGCTTCGTCTACAACTACGTATATGTCTTTAAATGCATTAAGTATTTTTTCTATTTCTGTTAAAGATAACGCATGACCTGTAGGATTATTAGGATTAGAAAACATCACAAGATTAACCCCTTCCTCCTTGCCAAGTTTAATAAATTCATCTATATTAACAGCTCCATCTTTTTCACACTCATATCTAATAACTTCTCCTTTCATAAAGGAAGCATATTTTTCATATTCCATACATTCTGGCGATAAAGTTAAAATTTTATCACCTTCCCTTATAGCATCTATAATTATAAAACTTAATATTTCACTAGAGCCATTGCACAATAGAATGTTATCTTCTCTTATTCCATTTTTTACATAATCAGCATATAAAGCTCTAACTTTAGTATTTTCTTCGTTAGGATAAGTATTAAAAGAAAGTTTAGAAAGTGCACTTTTTATAAAGATCTTCAATTCATTATCCATTCTTATATAACTTTCACTTCCATCTAGCTTTATACTATCTTTTGACGATACACTAATATAAGAGTCTACATACTTCATTTACTTCAACCTCACTTTCACTGAGTTAGCATGTGCAGTAAGGCCTTCCTTATTTGCTATATTTATTATCTTTTCACCATCTTCTAATATAGCTTCTTTTGAATAATATAAGAAAGATGATTTTTTTATAAAACTGTCTACTGATAAAGCAGAAAAAAATCTAGCTGATCCATTAGTTGGCAAAACATGATTTGTTCCCCCAAAATAATCCCCTATTGGTTCTGGTGTGTTATACCCTAAAAATATTGAACCAGCATGTTTAACTTTTCCTAAATGCTCCATAGAATTTTCTATCATAAGTTCTAAGTGTTCTGGAGCCACCATATTTGAAACTTCTATACATTCATCAATTGATTCACATATAATTACTTTTCCATGATTAGTTAAAGATTCTCTTATTATTTCCTTTCTTTCTAAAGTTTCTATTTGCTTTTCTAGTTCTATCTCTACTTCTTCATATAACTCTCTAGATGTTGTAACTAATATAGATGAAGCTAACTTATCATGCTCTGCTTGAGACATTAAATCTGCTGCTACGTGCTCAGGATTTGCCTTTTCATCTGCTACAATTAAAATTTCACTTGGACCTGCTATCATATCGATATCCACTTTTCCAAATACCATTTTCTTAGCTGTTGCTACAAAAATGTTACCTGGTCCTATTATTTTATCCACTTTTTCAATAGTTTCAGTACCATAAGCTAATGCCCCAATAGCCTGAGCCCCTCCAACTTTATATATTGTATCAACTCCTGCAATCTTAGCTGCTACCCCTATATATGGATTTATACTTCCATCTTTACTAGGTGGCGTTACCATTACTATCCTTTTTACGCCTGCTACTTTTGCTGGTATTATATTCATTAATACAGAAGAAGGATAAGCAGCTGTCCCTCCTGGCACATATACTCCAACAGAATCAAGAGGTAATACTCTCTGTCCTAAAAATATTCCTCTATCTTTATTTAAAATAAATCCCCTACTTTTTTGTGCCTTATGATAATACTCTATATTTTCCTTAGCTTCTTTTAAGTTTTCTATAAAAGTTTTTTCCACCATTTCAAAACATTCTTCCAACTCTTTAGAAGTGACCTTAAATTCCTCTAAATCTACCTTATCAAATTTTTCAGTATAATTTTTTAAAGCTTTATCTCCATCTTTTCTTACATTATCTAAAACTTCAGATACAATAGCTGTTATTTCATTTCCTTCATTTTTTTCTCTGTCTTTTAATTCTTTTATCAAAGAGCCCCATCCTTGATTTTTTACATTAAATATTTTTAACACTTATATCACCTCAAATTCATTGCTTATTGCTTTTAATTCAATTATTATAAAACCTTTTTTATATCACTTATAAACTTTTCAATTTCCTTCTTTTTCATCTTAAAACTAGCTTTATTCACTATCATCCTTGCACTTATATCACAAACTGTATCAAAAACCTTAAGTCCATTTTCCTTAAGAGTTGTTCCTGTTTCCATAATATCAACAATAGCATCACATAGCCCTAATATAGGTGCTAATTCAACTGATCCTTCTATTTTTATTATTTCTACATCCATGCCTTTTTTCTTAAAATATTCTTTTGCCACAGTTGGATATTTAGTTCCTATCTTCACATGACCTATCTTATGAAAAAAATTTTTTTCTGGTAATGAAGCTACAATAAACTTGCACTTACCTATACCCAAATCCAAAAGTTCGTAATAGTTATTATCAGCTTCTAACAAAGTATCCTTACCAACAATTCCAATATCAGCAACCCCATGTTCCACATAAGTTATAGAATCTGCTGCCTTTACTAAAAAATATCTTATATCTTCCTTTGTATCTTTAAAAATAAGCTTTCTTCCTTTATCCTTTAATTCTTCTACCCCGTACTCAGCTTTATCTAAAAGTTTAACTGTTTCTTTTTCCAATCTTCCCTTAGTCAATGCAATGCTTATACTCATAAATTATCCCCAACCTTTTCAACTTGAAATTCTTTTATATCTTTTTTATAATACATATTCACTACATATCCTAAATTTCTTAGTTCTTTACTCTTAACAAAAGCATCTACCTGATTCTCTTTATTATAATAAATTATATATGATTCACTTAATTCCTTATTTTTGTCTTTTATAACATCTAATACAGAATCTAAATTCATAGAAAATCCTACTGCTGGTTTATCGGCACCAAATGTGGATATTAACTTATCATATCTACCTCCACTAAGAACTGCAGCACCTACCCCATCTACATACCCTCTAAAAGTTATTCCAGTATAATAATTCAATCTTGGAACCATTCCCAAATCATATAAAACAGTTTTTTCATATCCTAATCTCTTTAATACTTCAGCAAATTTTCTCAAATAACTTATACTTTCCTTTAATTCGTTATTAAAAGCATATTTAATACCTTCATCTAAAATACTTTCATCTCCAAACAACCAAGGTAATTTCTTAAAAAATGCTTTATATTCATCTTGCACATTCAGATAATCTAAATAAACTTCTAATTCCTTCAAACTTTTTCTATCAATTAATTCAGCAAGTTTCATTCTTTCTTCATAATCTAGATCCAAATCTTTTATTGCAGAATTAAAAAAGTTAATATTTCCAATTTCAAACTTATATTTATAATCATCTAGTACATTTAATACCTCTAATGCTGTTAAAATTATTTCTAAATCAGACTCTTCTGCTTCAGATCCTATAAGTTCAACACCACAATCAGTATATTCATTTTTCTTACCCCCAAGACTTTCATTTAACCTAAAAACATTGGAACTATATCTAAATCTCATAGTTTTAGTGACATCTTTAAATTTAGTACCTACAACTCTAGCTATCGGTATAGTCATATCTGGCCTTAAAACCATTATTTTTCCTTTATTATCAAAAAATTTATATAAATCTTCTTCTCTTAAGTTTTGAAATCCAGAATTGAATGTTTCATAAAACTCTGTAGTAGGAGTCACAACTTCTTTATATCCCCATTTATCTAATATATCTTCTATTTGTATTTGTAACCTCTTTTTAACCGAACATTCCCCAAGAACCAAATCCCTAGTACCTTCAGGAATTATATATTTCTTTTTCATAAGCCCCCCTCATTACTTTATTAATTTAACATGCTAAATTAATAAATTATATTTAAATGATAATACACCTTCTCTTTCATGTCAATACCATTTTATCAATTTATTTACATACGAGTCATCTATTTAAAAAAACTTCTATTATTTTTTTAATATCATATCAATTTTCTAAATTAACATATATTTTTTTACAACTTACAAAAATATATATTCCTCTAGCTCTACTTTTATAGTTAAAAATAAAAAAAGATTGACTCCATTGAAAAAATACCCATGCAAAATTTCTAAATATACATTGTATTAATAATCAACTTTATCAATCTTTCTTATTCTATAAATTAAAGTTATTCCATAGCAATAAACTCTACTTTTTCCACTTTATCTAACTTTAATAATTCTTGTTCTAGAGTACTAATATCTCCTTTTAAATCAGTCATATCTATAGTTAAACTAACATAAGCATAACCATTTAAAGGTATTCCTTGATTAATTGTAAGTATACTCCCTCCAACACTTGAAATATAATTTAAAATACTTGACAAGACACCAGTAACATCAATAATCATTATATTAAACGTTGCTTTTTGCCCTTTAGGACTTTCAGAAAATTCAAATACAAAATCCTTGTACTT
Organism: Clostridium sp.; assembly: GCA_015058405.1. Classification (GTDB taxonomy): domain Bacteria; phylum Bacillota; class Clostridia; order Clostridiales; family Clostridiaceae; genus Clostridium. Next base: position 4,483 of record SVCL01000137.1, on the reverse strand, counting down.
ATAGTAAACACTTCTACTAACTCCTGCTATTTTAGTAGCTTCTGTAACTTCCTTTACTTTTCCTTCTCTAAGTAACTTCTTCGCTTTTACAACTTTTTCATATACATCTGGCAAAGCCCTTTTATCAATTATAAAATAATTTTCTTGCATCTTTTATTCACCTTCTAGTACTATTGCCCCTAACTTATCAATAGAAAGTTCATAAATGTCCCAACTTAACGACTTTGCTTTTAAATATTTATCTATTTCTTCACTAAAATTTTTTTTCATTTCATCAGATATTACCATTATTGTAGGTCCAGCACCACTTAAATAAGATCCTAAAGCCCCAACTCTATAGGCCTCATTTTTTAGTTCTTTGAACCCTGGTATTAATTCACTTCTATAATCTTCATGAAACTTATCCTTACATGCATATCTCAATAATTCTTTATTTCCACTAATCATACTAGCAACTAATAAAGATGATCTTGATACATTATGTATTCCATCTTGTAAAGATATCTGTTTTGGAAGTACTTCTCTAGCATCCTTTGTTGAAAGTCTAAAGTTAGGTATAACAGGTATAAACTTTAATCCATCATGAACTTTTATCTTTTCATAGTATACCCTATCTTTTTCCATTATAGCAACCACCATATCTCCAAGTAATGCTGGTGCTACATTATCAGGATGCCCTTCAATTTCAACTGCCATTTGTAACAATTCATCCTTAGAAAACTTATTTTTTAATATAGCATTAGCTCCAACTAGCCCCCCAACTATACAGCTAGAACTACTACCTAATCCTCTTGAAACAGGAATATCTTGCTTCAAAGCACATATTTCTAATCCTTTTACTAAATAACCTGCTTTATTAAAGCATTTCATCATAGATTGATAAACTATATTTTCTTCATTACAAAATTCTTCAGGAAATCCCTTAAACCTTATTCCCTCTTCTATTTCCTCAAAGGAAAATTCATTATAAAGATTTAAAGCTATTCCCAAGGAATCAAACCCTGGCCCCATATTCGCTGATGTAGCAGGCACTCTTACCTTAATCATATCTTTAATACCTGCTAAACCAAGAAAGCTTCAAGAGCTTTTTTCATTTCGCTCTTTTCCCAAACTTCATTATGTAGAACTTTTTTCTTATCTAGATTTAATAAATTTTTAGGAATGGCAACCTTAGTTTTTTCATATAATTTATCTAATACTTCAAAATCGCTTAAATCTTTTACGTCAATACCTAAAGCAGAACAAATACTTCTTGGGAACTTATATGGACTTGCTGTAGATGCTATAAGTACTTGCCTCTTATCCCCTGTTTCCTCAACATATTTTTCATAAACCGCTTCAGCTACTGCTGTATGTGTATCTATTAAATACCCCTTATTATTATATACATTACTTATTGCTTTATAAACTTCATCCTTAGTTGCATAATTACCGTAGAATCCATTTAAAAATTCTTTTACCTTTTCAGAAACTTCATAAACCCCATCTTCCATTAAAGAAGTCATAAGTTTCTTTACTTCTTCACTATCTCTTCCACTAGCTTCATATAATAACCTTTCTAAATTTGAAGACACTAATATATCCATAGAAGGAGATTCTGTTAATACAAGTTCTCTTCTCTTATCATATGTACCAGAATTAAAGAAATCTGTTAGTACTTTATTTTCATTTGATGCACAAATAAACTTGTTAACTGGCAACCCCATTTGTTTTGCATAATAAGAAGCTAATATATTACCAAAATTTCCAGTAGGAACAACTACATTTATTTCTTCACCTTTTTTTATTTTTCCTTGTTCTACAAGCTTAAAATATCCATAAAAGTAATATACTATTTGAGGTACAAGTCTTCCTATATTAATTGAATTTGCAGACGATAATATATAACCTTTTTCAACTAAATATTTTCTAAATTCTTCATCCCCAAATATATTCTTAACACCAGTTTGCGCATTATCAAAGTTTCCCTTAATACTTATAACTTTGACATTATCCCCTTCTTGGGTTACCATCTGTTTCCTTTGAATAGGGCTAACACCATTTTCAGGATAGTAAACTACTACCTTAAACTCATCTACATTACTGAATCCTTCTAATGCAGCTTTTCCAGTATCTCCTGAAGTAGCTGTTAATATAACAACTTCTTCTTTTACATTTAATACTTTCTTAGCCTTTTGCATTATTTGTGGCAAAAATAATAAGGCCGCATCTTTAAAAGCACTAGTTGGTCCATGGTATAATTCTAGAAAATTATTTTTCACTTTCACATCAAAACGATTATTATATGCTTTATTAATAGCATCTTTTAAATCCTCTGCATTAATATCAGTAAAAAATTCTTTTATTACCGTATAAGCTAATTCTTCATAAGATAAACTTTCTTCTTTTTCTAGTAAATGATATAAATCCGGAAAAGTATCAGGAACGTATAGCCCGCCATCCTTTGCTATTCCTCTTATAATAGCCTCTGCTGAAATTACATTTTTTTCAAGGCCTCTTGTACTTTGAAATTTCATTTTCTCACCCCAAGTTTGTTTTCAAAATTAATTTCCTTAATTTCCTAAATTAAATATACCATGTTTTCGAAAGATAAACAAGTGTTTTCTCTCAGAAAACATGGTATTAATTTTAATTACTTTAAATTCATAAGTACTAAAGCGCCTTTAATAGAAACATTATGAGTTCTTACAAATTCTTTTGCATCACTTATTTTTAATTTAAATACTTCTATATCTTCATCATCTTCTGCATTCTCATTTGTTATCACACCTTCTACTGTCATCTTAACAACAGCTGTTGTTTCATCAGATATACCTACAGATGTATAACTAGGTTTAAGTAAAAGTTCATAACTCTTAGCTCTTAATCCTGTTTCCTCAAACAACTCTCTTTTAGCCGCTTCCTCTATAGTTTCACCAGCATCTACCATACCAGCTGGTAATTCATACAAATAATCTGATATAGCTGGTCTATATTGCTTTAGTAATACAACTTCCCCCTCTTCTGTTATTGGCAATATCATAACTCCATCACAAACATTATGATCCTTTGTAACGCAAGATAATTTATTTCTTTTTCTTCTACTTGCTAAAAAATAATCCTTTGGCACCCCTCTTCTATTAATTAACTTTAATTTATATAAATTTAAGAATTTATTATTAGTCAATTCAACAATATCTATCAATTTCATTTTATATCTCCTCTAAACATATTTTTTTAAATTTGCATCTACTGCACTTTTTTAAATTATCACATTTCAAAAAATCTTCTTTAGGCCTTGGTCTATTAATTTCTTTATCTTCTAAAAAAGCATTAATAACATTCAAATCTAAATCAATTCTATTTTTTATATCTATTTCATCTTCCTTAGTAAATCTATAATCCACGCTATCTTCATAAAGCAAATACTCAACTCTACCTATTATCTTGTCTAATGGAACCTTATACCTTTCCATAACATATAACGCATATACCATTAATTGTTCTTTATCGTATTCACTCTCTTTTCCTGTTTTCCAATCAACTATTACATAATTTCCTTCTTCATCTACATACAAAAAGTCTATAAGAGCATATACCTTAACGCCAGAAATTATAATATAATCAAACTTTCCTTCGTCTACTTCTAATATTTTTAAATTTTTATTACTAATAGCTTTATAAGACCTAGATTTTAGTATTCCTCTCGAACAAAATTCTATTCTTTTTTTTATTTCTTCTATAGTATTATCAGATAACTTATCTCCATAATAATATTCTTGTAACATCTCCCCTCTTGGATATTCATCCCACTCTCCACTTTTATATTTTTCTAAACTTGATTTAACTGCTAAATTTAATTGATTTCTCATATATATTTTAATTTTTTCTTCGTCCTTTATAGCCCCTTTATATTTTATTAATTCTCTCATCAATAAATGTAATTTATCTCCAAACATTAACCATATATTAGTTAACTTTTTCAATCTCCATGATATCTTTTGTTCATCTGTTGATTCATAAAGCCAACCATTATGAGAACCATAATATGTATAATAATATTCTCTGAGACAACTTTCTATTACCTTCATCTTAGATATACTCCAAGATTTTTCAGGAAAATTTCTTACTTCATATCCTCCAGCCATAATATTTTCCTCATACTTCTCCTTTAATATCTTATACTTTATTTATACCATTTTATTCATCACTTCTCATCCTTTGTAAGCGTCAAAGTTTTTGACGCCTTTAATTCATACAAGAATAGTAATAAAATATCCCTATAAAGATTTTAGAAATTTTCTCTTTATAGGGATTTCATAATTTTTTTCTACTTCTTAATTTTTAGATTATCCGGTATCTGATCAGACCAAGGCATCAGATTCTCTAAGCTTTCGCTATCGGTTATATCTATATTTATTAGATTATCAAAAAGATAAACTAAATACCTTTCTATAACTAACTTATTAGCCTTGGCAGTTTCTATAATACTATATAAATAGCT
>SVCL01000136.1 GCA_015058405.1 Clostridium sp. | reverse complement strand
TATTTGTTTTTTGCCTCCGCTCCGAAGGCCTTTTTGTTGTGTCTAAAATTAAATCAATTTTGATAGTTTATTATCTATTTCATAAAATAAAGTATTATTTATTTCTACCTTATTTTTTCATAGCCAACTTTACACTATCTTTTTAATATCAAAGATAACATTAAGTTTTTATTTTTAAAATTTTATTTCAAATACACTTTAAAGAATAATTATACATCCACTTTTTGTCAATATTTCCAAACAATTTTTATTTTTCTTATTTTTATTTTTATTTTATATTTTATTTAAAATTATGTAAATTTACTCTTTTTATTTTCTCTTCTATATTTTTTTGATAAAATACTTTTAATTCATATTTTTTTACTTTTTACACATTCTTTAGACAATGTCATATCTATTAATTATTAAAACAGAAAAAATATTGCCAAGTTAATGCTATAAATATATCATCAGCTTGACAATTAATTACCTTAATAATTTCAAATTTTAAAATTGTTAATTAACAACTCTTTTTCACACTTTTTTAATTTCTTAATTGCATATTCTCTTTTCATAGCTTCTATTTTATCATCAAACTCTTCATAGTATACAAGTTCTAAAGGCCCTCTTCCCCTAGTATACTTAGCACCTTTTCCTTCACAATGAGATTTAAACCTTCTTTCCAAGTTATTTGTCCATCCTGTATACAAACTCCCATCTCCACATCTTAAAATATACACATAATTCATTTTCCTACACTCACTTATCCACAATTTATAACTGTTTATTAACAGATCCCTATAACCAACATTCTATCAAAATCAAAGTAATTGTTTAAATATATATTTTCAAAAATCTTTTTAAATAAAACTTAGACTTTTCAAAACTTTTTCTTTAAATAAATCCATTCCTAGTTCTCATTTACACACAATCTATTATATGGTAGTATTAAATAGTTTTAAGTTATTTTTAAATTCAAATAAGTGAGATAATCAAATGAAAAAAGTAAAAAAACTATTATTAACATTATTACTAGGAGGTACTTTGGGTATAGCATTCACTCCCGCTATAGAAGCTAATGCTTGTTGTTCAAATGGTATTACTATTATGATACCTGGTTTTGGACTTGATGCATATCCAAATCAAATATTTAGTACACGTATGGTGAACACATTTAGTGGACATGTTTATAATATTCAATGGCTACTTACTAAACTTAAGTACAATCCTGGAACAATAGATTGATACTATGGAAATAATACTGCTAATGCTGTACGTCAATTCCAAGCAGATCACAATTTATCTAGAGATGGTGTAGTAGGTAGAGATACTTGGAATGAATTAAGAGAACATACGAATTACTCTAATTTTAATATTCAATTTAAATAATCAAAAAGAATGCTTAAATACTAAAGATGTTATGATATCAAAAAAGATAAAATAATTGTGCCCTATAGACTGTTTGATTTCGGAAGAATTTCTATCTTTTAAATGAAGCTTTACGCTAAAGGTTTAAAACTCGTATTCGCTCAAACAATTAAACCTTCTTAACGCTTCAAGTACCATTAAAAGATGAAATACTAATCCTCATCAAAATGCTATACTCCGCTAATTATTTTATCTTTTTTTGTTATGACATCATTATTTTAAGACTTTTTATACAGACCTTTTTTAAACAGCTTCTTCTTTCTCAAATTGAGAATTATATAAATTATAATAGAAACCTTTAGCTGCAAGTAATTCTTCATGATTTCCTTGCTCTATTATATCGCCATCTTTCATGACTAAAATAACATCAGCATCACGAATAGTAGATAATCTATGAGCAATTACAAAACTAGTTCTTCCTTCCATAAGATTATCCATAGCTTTTTGAATTAATACTTCTGTTCTAGTATCAACAGAACTTGTTGCTTCATCAAGTATTAATATCTTAGGATCTGCTAAAATTGCACGTGCAATAGTTAATAATTGCTTTTGTCCTTGAGACACATTACTTGCCTCTTCATTAAGTTCCATATCATATCCACCAGGTAAAGTTCTTATGAAATGATCAACATGAGCTGCCTTAGCTGCTCTGATTACATCTTCATCACTAGTACCTAACTTACCATATCTTATATTTTCTTTAATACTTCCGTTAAATAACCAAGTTTCTTGTAGAACCATACCAAATAAATCTCTAAGTTCAGTTCTATTAAAATCCTTAATATTATGGCCATCTATTTTAATAGCTCCACTATTTACATCATAGAATCTCATAAGAAGTTTAACCATTGTAGTCTTACCAGCTCCTGTAGGTCCTACTATAGCAACCTTTTGTCCTGGTTTAACATCAACGCTAAAGTCATTAATAATTATTTTATCTGGATTATATCCAAAATGAACATCTTCAAATTGAACACTACCCTTAATACCTTCTAAACTAACTGGATTTGGAACTGTTTGATCCTCTTCCTCTTCATCTAAAAATTCAAATACTCTTTCAGCAGCTGCTACTGTTGATTGAATCATATTTGATACTTGTGCAAGTTGTGCTATTGGTTGAGTAAAATTCTTTACATATTGGATAAATGATTGAATATCTCCAACTTCAATAGTCTTCTTTATAGCAAGCCACCCACCTAAAATTGAAACTCCAACATATCCAAGATTACCCACAAAAGTAATTATAGGCATCATTAGTCCTGATAAAAATTGTGATTTCCAAGCTGATTCGTATAGCTTATTATTCATCTTATCAAATTCTTCAATTGACTTCTTTTCTCTATTAAATACCTTAACAATATTGTGACCACCATACACTTCTTCAACTTGACCATTTACATGACCTAAATATTCTTGTTGAGATTTAAAATATCTTTGTGATCTCTTTACTACTGCTCCAATTAAAGCTCCTGACACTGGAAGTACTAATAATGCAACTAAAGTCATTTGAACACTTATAGAGAACATCATTATTAATATACCAATAACAGTAGTAACTGATGTTATAAGTTGAGTAACACTTTGATTTAAACTTTGACCTAAAGTATCAATATCATTTGTAAATCTTGAAAGTATTTCACCATTAGTTCTACTTTCAAAATAATTCATAGGCATTCTATTTACCTTACTTATAAGTTTTGTTCTTAAGTTGTAACACATCTTTTGTGATACACCACTCATTATATATCCTTGCATAAATTGAAATACTGCACTAATTATATATAACCCAATAAGAAATAATAAAATCTTACCTATAGCATCAAAATCAATACCAGCACCTGTTCCTGTAATTTTATCTACAATTCCCTCAAATATCTTAGTAGTAACCTTACCTAATATTTTAGGACCAACAATTGAAAATGCTGCACTTGCAATAGCTACAATTAATACTGCAATTAATCCTATCTTAAATGCACTTAATTCATTAAGTAACTTTTTCATAGTCCCTTTAAAGTCTTTTGCCTTTTCACCAGGAGCCATTCTTCCGCCTGGTCCCATTGGCCCTCTTCTTGGTCTCGAATTCTCTTTACTCATTTTCTAGCTCCTCCTTTGACAATTGTGATTGAGCTATTTGTCTATAGACTTCACAAGTTTTTAATAACTCTTTATGAGTTCCTTTTCCTACTATTTTACCTTCATTAAGAACTATAATTTGTTCTGCATGCAATATAGTACTTATTCTTTGAGCAACTATAAGTACAGTACTATCTCCTGTTTCAGCCTTTAAGGCCTTTCTTAAAACAGCATCTGTCTTATAATCAAGAGCTGAGAAACTATCATCAAAAATATATATTTCTGGATTTTTAGCAATTGCTCTAGCTATGGAAAGTCTTTGCTTTTGACCACCAGATACGTTTGTTCCACCTTGTGATATTTCAGATTCATACTTTTCTGGCTTTCCACTAATAAATTCAGTAGCTTGTGCTATACTTGCTGCTCTTTCAACTTCTGAAGTAGTCGCATTTTCTTTACCATATTTTAAGTTAGATTCTATAGTACCTGAGAATAGAACTCCTTTTTGTGGTACATAACCTATCTTATCTCTTAAATCATGTTGTTTTATATTTTTAACATTTACTCCATCAACTAATACTTCACCTTCTGTTACATCGAAGAAACGAGGTATTAAATTAATTAATGTAGATTTTCCTGAACCAGTACCTCCTATAAAGGCTGTAGTTTCTCCTGGCTTTGCTGTAAAACTTATATTTTCTAAAACTGCACCATCTGCATCTGGATATTTGAAAGTTACATCTTTAAATTCAACATACCCCTTCTTTTCCTTAACAAAATCTTCTGGATTTTCAGGATCTTTAAGGATAACTTCAGTATTTATAACTTCATCTACACGTGCAGCTGATACTGCAGCTCTTGGAAGCATAATTGATACCATTGATATCATTAAGAATGACATTATAATTTGCATTGCATATTGTATAAATGCCATCATATCTCCAACTTGCATTGAACCATCATTTATACTGTAAGCACCATTCCAAACTATAAGTATAGTAATACCATTCATTATAAGCATCATTATTGGCATCATACCTGACATAGCCCTATTAACAAATAAAGTAGTCTTCGTTAATTCTACATTTGCACCATCAAATCTTTTTTCTTCATATTTTTGGGTACTAAAAGCACGTATAACTGGAACTCCTGTGATTATTTCACGAGTTACTAAGTTTAATCTATCTACAAGTTTTTGTAACTTCTTAAATCTTGGTATAACTACTGAGAATAACCCAACTATTACTATAAGTATTAATCCAATTGCTAATCCAATTATCCATGACATTGATGTATTAGTTTGTAATACTTTATATATACCACCAATTCCTAAAAGTGGAGCATATAATATCATTTTTAAAAGTAACATAGTAAACATTTGAATTTGTTGAATATCATTTGTACTACGTGTAATTAAAGAGGCAGTTGAAAACTTCTCCATTTCTTCATTTGAAAATGCTAAAACTTTTCCAAATACCTTTCCTCTAAGGTCCCTGGAAATCTTAGCTGCAACTTTTGATCCTAAATATCCTACTATAACAGCAGCTACCATACTTAATAAAGCAATACCAATCATTACAGCACCTGTACTAAGTATATAATTACTTTGTAACTTTTCTACGTCTATTCCTATATCCGCATATTCATCTTTAATATAAGAAATAGCTCTTTGTGTAATAATAGTATCTGGCATATCATAAAATTGTTCCTCTATCCCCTTAAGAACCTCAGTTAACTGTGCTTCAGGCATCTTTGAGAAAGCTAAAAATGCATTTTCTCCTCCATCTTGACTTTCTATACCTGATACTACTAAGATTGGTTTACCAAAGAGTTCATTTAATTCTTCTCTTTCTTCCTTTGAAATATCATTTAACTTATAAAGTCCTTCTTCCTTTATTGCTGGATACTCATCTTCATAAGTTCCTGCTTCATCTGTTGATAAATAAGTATAATTATTTTGTACACTCTCTTTATCATCAGAATTCATAAACAAGAGTAGTTTATTAAACTCACTTTCTCTTATTACTTCTGGAACAGCATCCTTTACTCCACCTTGTTGAATACCTACATTAACTATGTTTGATGTATAATCTGGTAGAGATAAGTCACTAAACGCTTGAACTAATAATAAGATTATTATTAGTATTACTGCTCCAATTGAACTTTTTAAATATCTCATTATATTTAACATCAATTATTCCTCCTGCTTCATTTTCTCTTCTATATTGTTCCCCATTTGTAATAACAATCGCCTAAAAATTATTTTTTCTTCTACTGTAAATCCCTCAAAGCATTCTCTTTCCATTTGTTCTATAATCTTTTCAATCTTTTTACATATATCATGCCCCTTAGCAGTAATAAATATCCTGCTTACCCTTTGATCCTTCTCATCTGGTTTCTTTACAACTAAGCCACTCTTCTCCATCCTCTGTACCATAACAGTAACCGTAGCAGGTTTTATTTCCAACTTTTTAGTTAACTCCTTTAAGCTTTGTCCATCATCTTCTGCTAAATGCATCAATAAATGTTGTTGCCCTGGATGAATATCTATTTTAGTTAATAATTCATAAGCTCTTTTAAAGTTTAACCTTACTACCTGCATAAAAGTATCTTGCAAAGTGTCTTTGTTATTATTCAAAAAAATCTCTCCTTTTTATTTAGTCGACTAACTAATATATTATATCTATATATTCATATAGTCAAGCAATTGTTACCATTATTAATTCATATTTTATTTAGTTAGCTAATTATATTATATATGTATTAGTCTTATACAAAATCAGATAATTATCCTTTTATAAATAAAAGGGGCTGTCGCACTAAAAAATAGTGTGACGCCCTTTTTCTATAAAAAAAATTAAATCCTAACCTCAAAGAAGTCAGGATTTGTAGTAAAATATTTACATGAATAAAACAAATATTTTACATAAGAATTATACAATTA
>SVCL01000135.1 GCA_015058405.1 Clostridium sp. | reverse complement strand
TTAGTGCAACTAATTAGTTTATGTATATACTATTAGTTTTATCCAAAGAGGCAAAAATGATACTGAAAAATTTGAGTGATATAAAAAATCTTGGTCTTAGAGACCTTGATATATAAGGGTTAAGAAATATGATTAACCCTATATAATTTTAAATTAAGGAGGTGTTAAGAAGAAAATGATATTTGATAAAAATATAAAATATAAAGACGTATTAATACTAGCTTTTATAGGAATTGTCGGATATAAAGTTATAGATAATTATACTTATATATTTGATTTTTTGAAAAAGGTAACATCTATAGTTTTACCCTTTATATATGCATTTGTATTTGCTTATATTTTAAATCCTATTATGAAATTATTTGAAAATAGATTCAAGCTAAAGAGGGGAATGGCAATATTATTTACTTATCTATTAATCGTTGGATTAGTAGCATTAGTATCAATTTTTGTAATACCTAGTGTAGTGGAAAGTATTATTTCTATTACATCAGAAATACCTACATATGCAGAAATTGTTCAAACAAAAGTAAATATTATAATTAAAGAGGAAAATATTTATGATGTACTTAAGGCGGCTGGTGTAATAGAATATATATCTTCTATGTCAGCAAAAATAGGTACTATAATTATAAGTATATTAGAAGGTTCTATATCTTCTATATTTTCTATTACAACAAATATAGTAAAAATATTATTTGGTTTTTTAATATCAATATATGTTCTTTTTGATAAGGAATTATTATTATCACATTGTAAGAACATATTATACATGATAATAAAAAAGGAAAGAGCGGATAAGGTAATAGGTGCCATAAAAATTTATAATGAAATGATTGGTATATACGTAGGTACTAAGGCACTAGATTCATTAATCATTGCTATAATAGCTTTAATAGGGCTTTTGATACTTAATGCACCTTATGCTGTATTAATAACTATTATAGTTGGATTTAGTAATATGATTCCTTATTTCGGTCCATTAGTAGGAGAAGCGGTAGGATTTATTATAGGAATATTTGTATCATTGCCTATGGCAATAGCTATATTTTTATTCTTATTAGCAGTTCAACAATTTGATGCGTGGTACTTAGAGCCTAAGCTAGTAGGAAAGAAAGTAGGGGTAAGACCTTTTATGATTGTACTGGGAGTAACAGTTGGAGGCGGGTTATTTGGAGCAATAGGAATGATATTGGGATCACCAACTGTAGCTACTTTAAAAATAGCTTATGATAATAAAGTAAAAAAAATTAAGGAAGTTAACAAATTGTCTAAAAATTAAAATATTATAAGAACACCCCTTAATAAAAATTAAGTGGTGTTCTTATAATGAGTTATTTTATATTAGTTTTCTCATTTATAACAGGTTCAATGTCATCTTCAATATTTGTATTAATTTCTTGAAGATTATTTAATTTGATTTCATTGTCCATAGCATTATTTTCTTCATTTTTAATGAGTTTTGAAAAATCATTAACTTCTTCTGTGTTTTCTTTAGAATTATTATCAAGATTTTGTGATTCTTCATTGTCTTCAATATTTTCAATATCTTCAATATTTTCAATTGAAGGTATTTCTTTAATTTCATCTGAAGGTTTATCTTCAGAAAAGATAAATTGATTCCAGTTTACAAAAATATGATAAAGGTTAACAACATCTTGTTCGTTATACAGTAGTATATTTTGTAATTTTTCTTTAGGCATTCTACTTATATAATCCTTATCTTTCATTACTTTATGAAAAGTCTTAGCTAAATTAGATCCACTCATAACTTCACTTTCACGAATAATACCAAAAACTTTTTCTAAGTTTTTAAGGCCAATAGATTTATTTTTTTCTTTTTCATATTCTTTTTGAATATCAACAGATTCAAATTCTTCTTTGAAATTATAAGGGATATTGTATTTGTTGAATAAATAATTAATTACAGTAAAATCATTATTACCTGAAAAAGTTACTATAGCTTTTTTTCCTTGGTTTTTCATTCGTATAAAATATTTTCTTGCTAAATATAAGATTTCAATAGCTTCATGTCTATTTTCAATCATATATTGAGTAACTTGCAATTCCTTAGATTTATCGTTAAAGATACAAGCACCAAATACTCCAATACATTTGGGTTTTTTGTAAACATAGTGTTCTAAATCAAAAAATATTAGTTCTTTAGGTGAATAATTCATATCATCATGATTAATCATAAATTCTTCATCGATATGTTTGACCTTTATATTATTTTCTCTGATTATCATGGTTACCACTCTTTTCTACGGAAAATATCAGTTACATATAAATTAGAATATAGGCAACGGAAATAATTTTAAATTTACTTATCTTTAAGTATAATTAAGTTTTAATTTTATTATACCATTTATATTAGTAATTAATATATATTAGCTTAGTAAATATATATTAGTTAAGTAATAGAATTTAGTATAAAAATTTAGGGTTTTAACAAGGAAATTTAACAATGGTAGGAATTTGGTGAAATTGACTGGAAAATTTAGAAATGATATAATCTACAATGAAATTTACTTTCAATTATGAGGTGAAATATGTGTGTGTGTGATTTAGAAATAGGAGAATTTGCAATAATAGAAGCAATTAAAGGAGATGAAAAATTAGTTAAGAGGTTATCAGCATTAGGATGTATAGAAGGGACTAAAGTTCTAGTAAAAAGAATAGCACCTTTAGGTGATCCATTAGTACTGAATTTTAGAGGTTTTGATTTAGCTATACGAAAAAAGGATGCAGAGAATATATTTATACATAAATAGGAGGAACAAAATGAAGACTATAGCTTTGCTTGGAAATCCTAATGTTGGAAAAACTACGTTATTTAATGAATTAACAGGTTCAAACCAGTATGTTGGAAATTGGCCAGGTGTAACAGTTGATAAAAAAGAAGGATATTTTTATGACATAAAGGTAGTTGATTTACCTGGAATTTATGCTATGGATACTTTTTCAAATGAAGAAAAGGTAGCTAAGGAGTTTTTAGAAAATGGAGATGTGGATGTAATATTAAATATAATAGATGCATCTAATTTAGAAAGAAATTTATATTTGACAACTCAGCTAAAGCAATTTGATAAACCTATAGTACTTGCTGTAAATATGATTGATGTTGCTGAGAGTAAAGGGATTTCTATAGACTATAAAAGGTTACAAGAAGAATTTAATGTATATGTAGTTCCAATATCAGCATCTAAAGGAGAAGGAATTAATGAATTAAAAAATATACTTAAGAATAAAAAATTCGATATAGTTAAAGATATAAAGAAATTTGATTTTAAAGATGAAAGAGAAGCTTATAACTTTATAGAAAATACTTTGAAAAATTGTAAGAAGACATCTGATGAAAAAGGTATTTCTATTTCGGAAAAGATTGATAGAATTTTATTAAATCCATGGCTTGCTTACCCAATATTTTTTGTTATGATGGTATTAACGTTTGCTATAACTTTCTCTTGGGTTGGACAACCTCTTTCGGAGTTATTAAAAGGTTTATTAAGTGATAATTTTATACCTTGGGTAGAAGGTATATTATCTGGTTCGTCCCCATGGTTTAAATCATTATTTATAGATGGTATTATATCTGGAGTTGGTGGAATATTAGTTTTACTTCCAATAATATTAGCGTTATTTGTATGTATAACTATACTAGAAGATAGCGGATACATGGCTAGAGTAGCATTTTTAATGGATAAACTAATGAGAAAAATGGGGCTGTCTGGGAAGGCTTTTATTCCTATGGTAGTTGGTTTTGGGTGTTCAGTACCAGCTATTATGACAGCAAGAACTTTAGAAAGTGAAAAAGATAGAAAACTAACTGCTTTGTTAGTTCCTTTAATGTCTTGTAATGCTAGATTACCTGTGTATACTGTTTTTGCAGCTGTTTTTTTTAAAGGACATGAGGGATTAGTTGTAGGTTCAATTTATCTTTTGGGAATATTCATTGCTTTTTTAGTAGGGATATTATTTAAGAATACTTTATTTAGAAAAGAGGAGGAACCCTTTATAATTGAATTACCAGAATATAAAATTCCTAAATTAAATTCAGTAGTTAAACAAACTATGGATAAGGCTAAAGGATTTATAAAGAAGGCTGGAACAGTTATATTTGCAATGAGTGTACTTATATGGTTTCTTTCAAACTTTAGTTTAGCAGGTATGGTAGAAGAGGTTAATGATAGTATTTTAGCAGGTATAGGAGCTTTTATAGCACCTGTATTTAAACCATTAGGCTTTGGTAATTGGCAATCAGCAGTATCATTACTTTCAGGATTATTAGCTAAAGAATCTGTTCTTGCTTCAATGGAAGTTATATTTTCAGGAGATTTATCTCTTATATTACCTAGTCACTTTACCGTGTTATCCGCATATTCTTTCTTAGTATTTATTTTATTGTATACCCCATGTATATCAGTAATAGGTACAATGAAAAAAGAGTATGGAACTAAAACTACAATCTTTTCTGTAGTATATCAATTGGTATTAGCTTGGATAGTTTCATTTTTAATATTTAATATAGGTGGTTTATTAATATAAAAGAGGTGGATATATGGAATATATAATAACAGGAGCTATATTTTTAGTGTCAGTACTAATTATATATAAAAATATAAGAACTTCATCAAAAGGAAAATGTAATTGTGGCACTTGTTCAAAAAGTTGTTCCATGAATAAAGAAAAAAATAAATAAAGTTTACTTAAAATAACCTTTCTGAATTTATAGAAAGGTTATTTGTTTTTATATAACTTTTTTCCATCTGAATATAGAGTAATGGTACCGTTTAAGTCTGTTCTTAATATAGGAATATTATATTTAGTTAAAAGGTTGATAGTTTCATTATGGGGGTGCCCATAAGAATTATCCTTTCCAACAGATATAATGGCTAAAGAAGGAGAGATAGATTTTAAAAAGTTTTCTGAAGTAGAGGAAGAAGAACCATGATGACCTACTTTTAAAACTGTTGATTTTAAACTACAATTGGTAGACAAAATAGATTGTTCACCATCTTTTTCTAAATCACCTGTAAATAAAAATGATGTATCACCATAATCTAGATGAATTAGTGGTGAATAATTATTTAAGTTAATATCCTTATTGGTTGATGAAGAATTGACTTTTTCTGTATAAATATCTAATTTAGTACCTTCTCCTAAGTTAATGGAGTTGGTAGTACTATCTAATATATTGATCTTTAAGTTTCTTTTTTTTAGAGCAAGAATTATTTCTTCAAAACATTTGCTATTACTTTGAATTTTAGGTGCATAAAATGATTTAGTATTGAAATTTTTAATGATATAAGCCATATTACCAATATGATCTTCGTGAGGATGTGTAGCTATAAGATAGTCAATTTTAGATATATTTAATTTTTTTAAATAATTTATTAAAGAAGTTCTCGATTCCCTAGGGCCAGAATCAATTAACATATTTTTATTATTAACTTGTATTAAAATAGAATCACCTTGATTTACATCTATATAATGAACTTGTAGTAGTTTGGGATTTAGAGGTGAATCTTTTTTTATATTACAATTGCTAAGAAAAAAAATAATGCAAATAAAAAATAAAAAAAGTGCACTTAATTTTTTAAACATTTAAAAACCTCCTTAGGTATTATTATAATAGACATAATAAGGGAAAAATATTCTTTTAATTTCTAAAATGAATAAATAAGGAATATAATATTATGTATTTCTTTAAAATACTCAGGGATATATTACCTTTAAAATGATAGATTTTCAAATCAAAACTTTCATTATTCTGTGAAAAATAAAGAAAAATCAAAGAAAAACATTAAAAAATGAAGAAAATATAGCTTTAAAATTGCAAAAAGTATGATATAATGAGTTTGTTGCGGATAAGTTACGAAGAAAAATGCAATTTATTTAGAAGATTAGGGGGCAAAGAAATGAGAAAAGAATTCTCTATAAGTAATGATAAGATTATCATTAATTTTACAGCAAAGTATTGCAAAACTTTCGAAAGTTTGCTAGAAAGTGAAGGATTTAGAAGAGTATTAGATGTTTATTTAAAACAAGCACAGAAAAAAAATAGTTTGTCTTATAAATATATTAATAGAACACTTAAGACAGATGATGTAGCTACTATAAGAAAGGAACTTTCTACATTATTTAAATGTCTAACTGTTATGAGTGCAAAAGAAACTGTAGATATAAATTCAAAGTATGAATTTATATTGTCAGATAAAGATAGTTTTATATCACTCATCGAAGATATATATTTATTCTGGAGAAGGCTAGAAAGATATACTTTAATACATAGCGGTAGTATAGGAGAAGGGTTAGCTGCTATGAGTTTTGCAGAAGCTAATGATGGCTTTTCTAATTTAGTATTAAATTTATACAGAAAAATAGAAAAGAATGTGTTAGGAGCAGCACCAAAGGTATTTAGACAAATACCAGCTGGTGGAAATGCATCTCTTATGATAACAAAA
Source organism: Clostridium sp. (assembly GCA_015058405.1). Lineage (GTDB taxonomy): Bacteria > Bacillota > Clostridia > Clostridiales > Clostridiaceae > Clostridium. The sequence continues at coordinate 25,038 of SVCL01000135.1, read as the reverse complement.
GTAATGTGGCCTATCCCTAGAGGATATGAAATACTAGAGGATATTCCTTTTATTGATTCAATTTTGTTAGAAACACCTTTTATAACTTATCCAAAGAAAAATACAAGAGATGGAATATTTACAGAAATTAATGAGAATCCATTAAGGTATGCCAATATTAATAAAGATCATTGGTTCTGTTATCCAGCTAAAGTTGGGGAATTATTAGCTTATATATACTTCCATAGAGATTACATGGAACATGGAATAACATTATGTAATTTATTTGAAATGGCTACTAAGGAAGAATGTAGAGGAAGAAGACCAGATATGGTTTATGTGTTTGGTGCTACGGATGACGGAGATACATTAAAAACAGTATTTTATGATGATGAAGATAATGATATAATGTTAGGCTACATTAATCATTCTGATTTAATAGATTATTTTGGATATATGAAGAAGATGACCTTAACACTTCATAATTTAATAATGATAAAAAAAGGATATTTACCAATACATGGGGCAATGGTAAATTTAACATTTAAAAATGGAAAAACTGCAAATGTTGTAATAATGGGAGACAGTGGAGCAGGAAAATCAGAAAGTCTAGAAGCATTTAGATCTTTAAGCGAAGAACATATTTCAGATATGAATACAATATTTGATGATATGGGTATATTTAAGTTAGAAGATAATAAAATAGTTGGTTATGGTACTGAAACCGGAGCTTTTGTAAGACTTGATGATTTAGATCAAGGATATGCATTTAAAGAAATGGATAGAAGTATATTTATGAATCCGGATAAGACTAATGCAAGATTAGTAATGCCAATAACTCCATATAAGGTTATAACAGCAGGATATAAAGTCGATTTATTATATTATGCAAATAATTATACAGCTGTAGGAGAAGGTGAAAAATTCCTAGAGTATTTTGATTCTAAGGAAGATGCACTAAAGGTATTTAGAGAAGGTGCAAGAATAGCTAAAGGAACTACTACAGAAAAGGGATTAGTTCATACTTTCTTTGCAAATCCATTTGGGCCAGTCCAAAAAGAAGAAGAAACAGAAGTTATAATGGATAAATATTTTGAGGCAATGTTTAATGAGGCTAATGTTAAGGTAGGGGAAATTAAGACTTGTCTTGGAGTAAAGGGACAAGAAAAAACAGGTCCTAGAAATGCTGCTTTAGAATTATTTGAAGAAATAAAAAAATTATAAATATAAATGAAAAAAACAAACTATCTTGAATTAGTTTTATTCAAGATAGTTTGTTTTTTTAAATATTACATTTAGCTTTTCTTTTAAGTTTTGAAATTTACTGTCTAAATTTAAAGTTTCAATATTTATTGAACGTCTATTCATAAACATTTGTGATATCTGAACATTATAATTAAATTGTTCAAAGTTAATTAAGTTATTTAATGTGGAGTATAAATCAATTAGTAGTATTAATACTAATGAAATGAATAATATTGGTTTTAAGGTATAAGGAATTAAATTAACTAAATTAACGATTAAAGGATGAACTACTTTTAAAATAAGTACTGAAACACCACCCCACATCAATGAAAAATGTAAACAAATTCTACCATGAAGATTAAATGGGTCTTCAGTATAATCCCAATATTTCTTTTTAAATAACTTTTCTAATATTAGTCCAGTAAAATATTCAACAACAGATGTAAGAATAGTTGCTATTATTAATAGGATAAATATGTTACTCTTAAAATTTTCTAAAATCATAGTTATAAATAAAACACAACTTCCATAGATTGGACATATGGGACCGTGTAAAAAGCCTCTATTAACAAATTTACGTTGATTTTTGTAAGCATATAAAACTTCAGCACACCAGCCAAAACATGAATATATGATATAATAAAATAACAAGTTATAAATATTTAATATGTGCATGTGAGCCTCCTTTTGTTCTTTATAGAATTAATTATATATTATAAAGTATAAAAAAATAATAAAGTAAAGCTTAAAAAAATCTTAAATTTAATCTTAAAAAAATGTAGCCTAATATATTAGACTACATTTTTAATAATTAAATTAATCTCTGCTCATATATTCTTTTTTTGCCAAAAAAGATAAACAATATAAACCTGCTATACCAACAAGTCCATACACAATTCTGCTAAAAGTAGTCATATCACCAAATAGTACAGCTACCAAATCAAATTCAAAAAATCCGATAAGACCCCAGTTTATAGCTCCTATTAAGACTAAAATAAAAGCAATTATATCTAGTATTTTCATTATAAACACACTCCTTTGAGAATATTATTAGTCAAAAGTCGTGTTATTATACCTGATTTTATAATGAAATATTTCTATCAATTGGTTGAGATAATGAAATAAATGTATAAGTTCTTTGTATACCTGCAATATTATTAATCTTTTCAAGTAATACATTTTGTAAATCTGTTATATTTTTAGAAATAACCTTAGCGAACATAGAATAGTCACCAGTAGTTAAGTGAAGTTCAACAACTTCATCTATCTTTTTCATTTCATCAAAAACTGAATTAAAAGATGATGTTTGGTCAACATAAATACCAACAAAACAACATACGTCATACCCAAGTTTTTCAAGATTTAATAAAATTCTAGAACCTTTAATTATTCCAAAATCCTCCATTTTTTTCATACGTACATGAATTGTACCACCACTAACGTGGCATATTCTCGCAATTTCTAAATATGGAGTTCTACAATCTTTTATAAGCAAATCTAATATTTGAAGATCTAACTCGTCCAATTGAAGTGCTACATTTTCAGTCATATTATTCACCTCTCTATAATGTCATATAATTTTATTTTATCAAATGTTACGATAATTTCAAAGAAAAAAATGAAAAAATGAAAAAAATATATAGAATATTTATTATATTAATAAACATTATACATATAAGTATATATTAGGAAGAAAAAATGAATGAATTATATAAAGAATACTTGAAAAAATGGTATATTTAATCTATATTATAATTAGATTAAGGTAATAGGAGGATGCGGTGATTATGAAGGCAGTTTTACTAAACATATTATTATTTGTAGTTATGTTTGTTGTATTAATGGCAGTACTTGTATTGCTTAAAAAATATGTTTTCTCAAAAATACGTATAAATAAATACATTCCTTTAACTATTGCTATAATAGGTCTTATAATACAATTTGTATTTAAGGTGGGTAATAATTTAGCTGGAATGGGGCTTAGCGCTGTAATTGTTATATTCTTTTTCTGGTTTTTAGATATTCACCAAACAGGTGGACCAAAGAAGCAAGCTAAAAAGATAGTTATGAAACCTAAGGCAAAGCCAAACAGAGTTAAAAATAATAAATAATCTTTATTTAACTAAAAAACCTTGATATATATTAAAAATAATATATATCAAGGTTTTTTATATTTACATAATTTTAAATATACAATTATATTAATCTTAATTAGCGAATATAGGTGAACTTATAGCTATTCTATTATTATCTTGATAAATTCTTATTAGATACCATGTTTCATTAATAGCTTTAGTATGTTTATATAGAAACTTTATTGAGTTTAAATGAAGACTATCTACTTTTTTTATAATACATCCTTTATTACTAACAATATCAATCTGATTAATTTTTATTTTTGGATCATCTGCATAAATTTTAAAAAGCAAAGTATTTGAGTTATCTGGAAGAATATCTCCCATAAAAGTATCATTTATAGTAAAATGAAATTTTAATGTTCTAGATTCAGTAGAATAAGTTTTACGTTGTCTAAAAGCTTCTATTATACTAGAGATGCTTAAGTTAGGAGCAAGGATTACTGTTAGGTTTTCGCTATCTCCAAAGTTAATTCTATGATTATCTTGTCCGTTTATTGCACCAAGTTTCCAACCTTTATCTAATAATGAATAATAATATTTATCATGTCTAACATATTTATTTGGAAAAGAGCCATTTCCAACTTCAATAGAAGTTATTAATTTATTTAATAGTTCATTATAATCTAAAAGATTAATATTTTTATGTGGATGATTTATCGTAATGACTGAGTTTGGATTATTTATCATCCAAAGAGCTAAAAGATTAATGTTATTTATTACGCCAGTAAAGTAAGTGTTAGAATTTAGAATGTTAAAGTCACCATATATAGCAGTTTTAGTTTCAAATCCTACTATAGGAATTAAATTAGTATTTTTTCTTTTGAATTTTTCACTCATATATAATGTGGTTTGCCATTTTGTATTTAACTTATTAGTTGTATATAATTCTTTTGAAAGATGAGAATTGTGATCTGTGATAGCTAAAAAGTTTAATCTATTATTTTTTGCATATTCAAAAGCTTCAAGTGGTGTTCCCCTACCAGTGGAGAAAGCTGTATGAGCATGAGGAATACCATAAAAATATTTAAAAGAAGTAAATTTATTTTTTGCCAAAGTATAACCCCTCAAAAATTGTTTACTATAATTATAGTGCTTAAAGTTTTAAAATAATGACAATAATCAATAGTAATGATAAAATAAGTAGGATAAAAAAGAAGGATTTTAAAAAGGCAGGAGATTTAAATGATATTTATAGGAGAATACAATAAACTAAAGGTTGATAGAGAATTAGAATTTGGATTCTATTTAGTAGATAAAGAAGGTAATGATATTTTGCTTCCAAAGGCGCTTATTGAAAACGAAGAAGTGATTGAAGGAAAAGAATTAAATGTATTTGTATATAGAGATTCTAAGGATAGACCTGTAGCGACTTTAAAGAAGCCATTAATAGAAGTTGGAAAGATAGCTTATTTAGAAATAGTAGGTCAAAGTTCTTTTGGAGCATTTGCAGATATGGGATTAGATAGGGATATATTTATACCATTAAAAGAACAAAAATTCAAATTATTAAAAGGTAAGAAGTATCTATTATATGCTTACTTGGATAAGACTGGAAGATTAGCAGCGACTACATATGTTGATCCTTATATGGAAATCGGAGAAGGATTTACAGTAGATCAACAAGTTGAAGCAATAACTTATGGTAAAGGTGGAGAAAAGACCATACGTGTAGCTATTGATGGAAAATATCAAGCTATAATTTTAGGAAATGAGCATTACAATGATATATATCCAGGAGATATTGTAACAGGAAGAATAAAGAGAATATATGAAGATGGTGTAATAGGTATTACTACTAGAAAGAAAAGACTTGATTCTAGAGATGAGTTAAAGGAACAAATATTAGAGTATTTAAATAATAGCAATGGATTTATGCCATATAATGATAAAACAGCTCCAGAGGTTATAAAAGAAAAATTCCATACATCTAAAAATTATTTTAAGATGGCTCTTGGAGGTTTAATGAAAGAAGGAAAAATAACTCAAGATTCAGAAGGAACTTATCTTAAGAAATAATTTAATATAAATATAAGATTAAAAAAGACGATTCATGTATTTGGGTCGTCTTTTTTGTATAGAATACATTTATATTTAGCAAAATAGTATGCTTAGTTTGAATAGATTTTTAAGTTTAATTATTTTTTCTATTTTATACTAAAAAAATAATTTAAAAAAGCTTAAATGACTATTGACTTAAATATCAAAAGGGATTATAGTATTCCTAAACAGGAACACTTTGAAAGAGATGATATAAAATGGATAATATAGAATCTTTAATGATTTTTGGATTAACTAGACAAGAAGCTAATATATATATTTTATTATGTAGAGAAGGAGAGTTAAATGGATATGAAGTTTCAAAACTTACAGGTATATCTAGATCGAATTCTTATAGTGCATTAGCAGGTCTTGTTGATAAAGGAGCAGCGTATATTATTGAAGGAGATGCAATAAAGTATACTCCAGTAAATATAGAAGAATTTTGCGAAAATAAAATAAGATTTATGATTGAAAATAAAAATAATCTTATAAGAAGTATTCCTACCAAGAAGATAAAAGATGATGGTTATATAACTATTAAAGGTGAAAAACATATAATGAATAAGTTCAAGCACATGATAGTTAATGCCAAAGAAAGGGCATATTTATTTGTATGTGAAGAAATATTAAACTTAGTTTTAGACGAACTTAAGGAATTAAGAAAAAGAAATATAAAAATAGTTATAATAACTGATTCTTCCTTTAAATTTCAGGGGGCAAAAGTTTATCATAAGGATCATAATCCGAAGCAAATAAGATTGATAGTTGATTCAAAATATGTATTAACTGGGGAAATAGAGGATAAATTGAATTCAACTTGTCTTTATTCAAGCAATAGCAATATAGTTGATGTTTTTAAGGAATCATTAACTAATGAAATAAAATTAATAGAAATAGAGGAAGGGCGCGATTTTTAAATGAATAAAATACCATTTGTTACTAAAGAGCAATTAGATGAAATTGTGAAGGAGTTTCCTACACCTTTTCACATTTATGATGAAAAAGGAATAAGGGAAAATGCACGTAAATTAAAGGAAGCTTTTAAGTGGAATAAAGGATTTAAAGAATATTTTGCAGTAAAAGCAACTCCAAATCCACATATATTAAAGATATTAAGAGAAGAAGGGTGCGGAACAGATTGTTCTTCATTAACAGAATTAATGATGTCAGAAAAGTGTGGTTTTAAAGAATCAGAAATAATGTTTTCATCTAATGATACTCCAGCAGAAGAATTTCAACTTGCTAGAAAGTTAAATGCTACAATTAATTTAGATGATATAACACACATTGATTTTTTAAAGGAAGTTGCAGATATTCCTAAAAAGTTATGTTGTAGATATAATCCAGGAGGAACATTTGAGTTAGGTACAGATATTATGGATAATCCAGGGGATGCTAAATATGGATTAACAAGATCTCAAATGACAGAAGCATTTTTAAGATTAAAGGATTTGGGAGTAGAGGAATTTGGGATACATTCATTCTTAGCTAGTAATACAGTATCAAATGAGTATTATCCAGAACTTGCAAAAATTTTATTTAAGGTTGCGGTAGAACTTAAAAAAGAAACAGGGGTACATATAGGCTTTATTAATTTATCTGGAGGGGTAGGTATTCCTTATAAACCTGATCAAGAGGCTAATGATATTTTAGCTATAGGGGAAGGTGTAAGAAAAGCCTTTGAAGAAATATTAGTCCCAGCTGGTATGGGAGATGTAGCTATTTATACAGAACTTGGACGCTTTATGCTTGGACCATATGGTCATTTAGTAACTAAAGCTATTCATGAAAAACATATTCACAAAGAATATATCGGGGTAGATGCTTGTGCTGTTAATTTAATGAGACCAGCAATGTATGGAGCATATCATCATATAACAGTAATGGGAAAGGAAAATGCACCATATGATCATGTATATGATATAACAGGATCTTTATGTGAAAATAACGATAAGTTTGCTGTAGATAGAAAGCTGCCTAAAATAGATAAGGGAGATCTATTAGTAATTCATGATACAGGAGCTCATGGATTTGCCATGGGATATAATTATAATGGAAAACTAAAATCTGCAGAATTGTTATTAAAAGAAGATGGAACAGTTAAACAAATAAGAAGAGCAGAAACACCAGAAGATTATTTTGCAACTCTTGATTTTTAATATTTAGTATTAGTTTATTAAGTCTTTTTGTAGAAGTTATTTCTATAAAAGGGCTTTTTATTTTGGAATCATATATGTAAGAAATTGTTTTTGTAGTTTTTATATGGTAATATTTTAAAGAGGTGATAGAATGAAGCTTATTATAGATAAAGTGTGCAAAAGTTTTAGTAAAAATATTGTTCTAAAAGATGCTTCTTTTAAGTTCGAGAAGGGGAAAATTTATGGTTTACTTGGAAGAAATGGAGCTGGTAAAACAACTTTATTTAACTGTATAAGTAATGAACTAGTTATTGAAGATGGAAAGATATATATAGAAAGTAGTGAGGGGAAAGAAGAGGTCGATGATGAGAATATAGGCTATTGTTATTCGGAACCAATATTACCGGAATTCTTAACAGGGTATGAGTTTTTAAAATTTTATATAGATATAAATAGAAATAAGATTAAAAACTTATTATCAATAGAGGAGTATTTAGAAATTGTAGAATTTAAAATAGAAGATTCATTATAATGAATTTTATATATGGATCTATTTTTAATGATGAAATATTTCGTAATAAAGCAGAACATTATAAGATGATAAAATTTATGAGAGTTTCTGCTAAAGAATATTATTTGGGAATATTATTGTATAAGATAATATCTCAATTTATCTATTATAGTATTATTCTTTTTATATTTAAGATTAGTAATCCATTTATTATAATGATTGAATTAAGTGCTTTTAGATTAGTTGGCGAATGGATTAATATAAATTTATTTATAAAATAGTTTTGGAAAAGAAAGAAGCTGTTGTAAGTGTAGCTATGATTATTTCATGTATAATCGCCTACTTACCAATAGTATTTAATCTAATAATTGATTTCGAAAACCTGTTGAATAATTATTTTATCCTAGGAATATCAGCAATTATATTTGTAGTGCTAATAAGTAAGATTTATAGAGTTCCTAATTATAAATTAATAGCCAATGTAGTATTAGATAGATATTCTTTGGTAGAAATTCAAAATATAAGTGAAAATATTAATTTTCAAGATATAAAATTAAAAGATAGTGAGGAAGTAGATAAGCTACAATATCCATCTGAATTTAGTAATAAACAAGGATATGAGTATTTAAATTCAATATTCTTTTTTAGAAATAAAAAAATAATTAAAAATCAAATTAAAATAAAAAGTGCAATAATTATCATAGGTTTTCTAGCAATAAATATCTTTATTGTAGTAAAAGGAAAAGAAAATGAGAATGTTTTTGATTTAATAAAATTCATGGAACCATCTCTCATAATAATAATGAATTTTTTGTGTAATACAGAAAAAATATGTAAAACAATGTTTTTCTATTGTGATATTTTTTTATTAAGATATGGTTTTTATAGAACCCCAAAAGGTATATTAGATAATTTTAAGTGTAGGGTAAAAAAAATATTATTAATTAATTTTATACCAACAGCATTATTAGTAGTAGGTTTTAGTACTAGTGCTTACATTATAGGTGATATGGAAGGAGTTAAAATAATAGTGCCTTTAATAATATCAATTTTATCTTTATATCTTTTCTTTACTATGTATGGATTAGCTTTATATTATTTATTACAACCATATACAGCAGATTTAAAGATAAAAAGTACAGTATTTACTAAGTTAAATACCGGAGTTAGCTTTTTAGGATTAGGTTGTTTGAATTTTAAACCTAATTATATATATATGACTATAGCAATAATTATAATTACAGCAACATTTGTACCGATATCATTTGGTTTGATTTATAAGCTATCACCGAAAAGGTTTAGAATAAAATAGAGAAAAAATTGACATAAAATAAAAAAAGAGTTAATATAGTAAAAAAGATGGTAGAGGCGCCGTTTATAAATAGTAATTTATTTTAGTGGGCACATGTTAGAAGATAAATGAAAGGTAGAATGGCCGAAGAATAAGGTTCTTGCAAAATTTTATTCTGGGTATGTATAGAATATATACATAACTGTCACGAAAGTGGAGGGCTACATAAAATGTTAAATTAAGTATAAGATTTTATATTTTTTGCCCATCATAGTTTATATGATGGGCAAAATTTTAAACTATTATAGGCCCTTACCCGAGTATTTTGGAGGTAAGAATAATGAGTATTAAAGGAATTTGGATACCAGTAGTAACACCATTTAAAGATGGAGAAGTAGATTTTAAATCATACGAAAGATTAATAAAAAGATATGTAGACTCAGGAGTAACAGGAATAATGCCTTTGGCTACTACCGGAGAAACTCCTACATTATCAGAGGTGGAATACGAAAGAATTCTAGAAAAATCTATGGAGATTACAGAAGGAAAAATTTCAGTATTTGTTGGGCTTGGTGGAAATAATACTAAGGCGGTTATAGAAAAGTTAAAAGTTGCAGAAAAACATAAAGTTCAAGGAATTTTATCAGTTACACCATATTATAATAGACCAGATCAAAGAGGTATATATGAGCACTTTAACAATATTTCCAATAATACAGATTTAGATATTATTCTTTATAACATACCTTATAGAACAGGTAGAAATATAGAAAATGAGACTTTAATAAAGTTAGCAGAAAATAAAAATATAGTAGGAGTTAAGGATGCTTCAGGAAACTTTAATCAAACTATAGATTTATTAATGAATAAACCAGATAATTTTAGCGTTTTAACAGGAGAAGATTTGTATTTCTATAATTCATTATTATTAGGTGGAGATGGAGGAATTATGGCTTCAGCGCATCTAAGAACAGAAGAGTTTGTTAAGGTATATAAACTAATACAAAATAACGATTATAAGTCAGCTTTGAATATATGGAGAGATATAAGTAAAATCATACCTAAGTTATTTAAGGAACCTAATCCTTCACCAATAAAATATTTATTAGCTAAGGAAGGATTAATAGATTCACCAGAAGTGAGGTTACCATTAGTGGAAATAAGCGATAAATTAAAAGATGAATTAAACAAAATGATTTAAACAAATAAGAAAAAAGAAGAAATAAGAGAATAAGTGTTAAAAGTTTATTAAATTTCCTGGTATTTAATATTTGAATTATATAAGCAATAATAGTAATATGATTACTGATTTTGTGAATAGAATTAAATGGATAGGATGGGAGAAATAGCAATGAAAAAGATGACACTAGTATTAGCAATTATGGCAGCTTTAAGTTTTACAGGATGTGGAACCACTAACACTACTGTTGAGAAGGAAAACACAACTGTAAAGGTAGAAAATTATAAAATCTCCAATGCAGATGAAGCTCTTAAAATATTAAAAGAGGGTAATAAGAGATTTGTAGATGATAAATCTGAATTAATAAATGTAACTAATGAGAGAAGAGAACAATTAACTGAAGGACAATCACCTTATGCGGTTGTAGTATCTTGTTCTGATTCTAGAGTTACACCAACTAATGTATTTAATACAGGTTTAGGAGAAATATTTGATGTAAGAATAGCAGGTAATGTAGTAGATGCAGATGCTCTTGGATCAATAGAATATGGAGCAGAACATGCAGGTGCACCTTTAATAGTTGTTATGGGGCATGAAAAATGTGGAGCTGTAACAGCAGAATATGAAGCTATAAAAGAAAATAAACCAGTAGAAGGTAATATTGGTACTTTGATTTCTAAGATAGCTCCAAGTGTTGAAGGAAGTTCTTCTATAGATGAAGCAGCACATAAAAATGTAACTAATACTGCAAATCAAATTAAGGAAGATCCAGTAATAAAGCATCTTATTGAAGAAGGAAAAGTTAAAGTAGTAGAAGCGTTTTATAATTTAAATGGTGAAGTTACTTTTGGAGAATAAAATTATTATTTAAATGTTCGAAAAAAATCTAATTGTGAAAGAAAAGGGATGTCCAATAGAAGGATGTCTCTTTTGTTTTTTTATAATTTTAAAATAACTATATTTATGATATAATCTATTGACTAAAAAATTAAAGGAGAAACATAAAGCTTGGAAAAAATTAAATACGATACAAAAACAGTCTTTAAGATGTCTATACCAATATTTATAGAGTTATTATTACAGCTTTTAGTTGGAAACATAGATCAATTTATGATTAGTCAATATTCAGAGGTATCAGTAGGAGCTGTAGGAAATGCAAATCAAATTATTAATATAGTTACAATATTTTTAAATGTTATGTGTATTTCTACAACAATATTAGTTTCGCAATATATAGGCGCGAAAAATAAAAAGAAAATTTCAGAGGTTTGTACAGTCTCAACATTTGGAATAGTAATAATAAGTATAGTTGTTAGTATTCTCTTAGTAACTTGTAGTAGAAGATTATTTATATTATTAAATGTACCAGATATAATTTTAGATGAAGCTTGTAATTACTTAAACATAATATGTGGTTTTATAATAATACAAGGTTTATACTTAGTTATTGCAGCAACTCTTAGAAGTTATAATTTAATGAAAGAGGTTATGTTTGCATCAATTATAATGAATATATTAAATATAGTTGGAAATGCAATTCTTATAAATGGATTATTTGGTGCACCAAGACTTGGAATTGTTGGAGCAGCTATATCAACTAATATAAGTAAGGTAATTGGATTAATAATAGTAATAGTATTATTACTTAGAAAAACAGATGCAAGAATAAAACTTGAATACATTAATCCGTTTCCAGCTAAATCATTAAAAAAGGTATTATCAATTGGATTACCTACAGGGGCTGAGGATCTATGTTATAGTTTATCTCAAATGTGTATATTAACTTTTATTAATACTTTTGGAACATCGGTAATTGCTACTAAAGTTTATGCTAGTATGCTTGCTAATGTAGCTTATGTGTATACTATAGCTATTTCAGCAGCAACTCAAATAGTAATTGGATACCTAATAGGGTCTAATAGAGCAGAAAAGATAGAAAAGCGTGTATGGAGTACTATGAAGATTTCTCTTTTAGTATCATTGAGTATAACATTACTTATATATTTTAATAGTGATTTTATTTTTGGCTTATTTACTAAAGATCCAGAAGTGTTATCTTTAGGGAAGAAAATAATCCTTATTGAGTTTTTCTTAGAAATAGGACGTTCAGTAAATATAGTTATGGTTAGATGTTTACTAGCTATAGGAGATGTGGTAGTACCAGCTACTGTAACTGGAATTTTTGCTTGGGTGGTAGCTGTTGGATTAGCATATATTCTTGGAGTTAAGTTAGGGCTTGGATTAGTAGGTGTATGGATAGCTATGGCTATAGATGAATGTATAAGAGCAGTAATATTTTCTATAAGATTTAAATCACAGAAATGGTTAAGTAAAATAGCATTAGAAATATAATAAAATAATTTATGTGAATGTAAAGGCTACAGATTATAATAATTAGAATTTATAATCTGTAGTTTTTGTTTAAGTTAAAATTTATGGTTACTTAAAATGTAATTTTAAACTTTAATTACCGTAAAAAAATAACAAAAATAATTATCTGATAAAGCTAAATTTGCGTAAAAAAACTTGGAAAATACGATATATAGTGCTTGTGTTAAATTTGAACACAATATTTGCTGTTTAAATTTACATATGCAAAGTTGAAAAAATTATTGTATAATAAGTCGTCAATAGAAATAGTTAAGGATTTTATTTACAAATAGTAGGAGGAAGTTTAGGTTATGGATATAATCAAAAGAGATGGTAGTAAAGTTATTTTTGATAGAAATAAGATAGAAGATGCTATAATCAAAGCTATGAAAAATGGTAGTGGGATTTATTTACCAGATATAGCTAGGTTAATAGCAGATGATGCAGTAGAAAAGTTTAGTAAGGAAGATGAGATACCTACTATTTATAAGATAGAAAGTTATGTATATGATAGATTAGTGCATTATGGACAGTCAATTACAGCAAAGGCTTATGAAGGTTATAGAGCTGTACAAGAATTTAAGAGAAATACAAATACTACAGATGAAAGTATTTTAAACCTTTTAGATAAGAAAAATGAAGATGTAATGAAAGAAAATTCAAATAAGAATTCTGTAATAGCAGCAACTCAAAGAGATTTAATAGCAGGGGAAGTATCTAAGGATATTTCAAGAAGAAGATTAATACCAGCGCATATGGTTCAAGCTCATGATGAGGGAATAATTCATTGGCATGATATGGATTATACTTTATCACCTATATTCAACTGTTGTTTAATAAACTTACAAGATATGCTTGATAATGGGACTGTTATAAATGATAAGTTGGTAGAAAGTCCAAAGTCATTTGGAACTGCTTGTACTGTTACTACACAAATAATAGCGCAAGTAGCTAGTAACCAATATGGTGGTCAAAGTATAACAATAAAGCATCTTGCAAAGTATCTTAAAGTTACAGAAGATAAATTCTATAAATTCTATTTAGAAAAGTATAATGATGAAAAGCTTGCAAAAGAATTAGCTTTAGATATGAAAATGAAGGATTTAAAAGATGGAGTTCAGACAATAAGATATCAATTATCAACTTTACAAACGACAAATGGGCAATCTCCTTTTGGAACAATTTATTTAGAAATTGAAGAAGGACATGAATATGAAGAAGAAATGGCCTTAATTTGTGAAGAAATGATAAAGCAAAGATTACAAGGAATGAAAAATTATAAAGGTCAAGAGATAGGAGAAGCATTCCCGAAACTTGTTTATCTTTTAGATGAGCATAACTGTCTTGAAGGTGGAAAATATGATTATATAACAAAATTAGCTGCTCAATGTACAGTTAGAAGGTTAGTTCCAGACTATCAATCAGCTAAAATAATGAAGTTAAATTATGAAGGAAATACATTCCCACCTATGGGTTGCAGATCTCATTTAAGTCCTTATAAAGATGAAAATGGCGATTATAAATGGTATGGAAGATTTAATCAAGGTGTTATAAGTTTGAACCTTCCTCAAATTGGTATAATAGCTAATAAAGATATTAATCTATTTTGGGACATGTTAGATCAAAGGTTAGAACTTTGTAAGGAAGCTTTACTAACAAGACATAAAATGCTTTTAGGAACAACTTCAGATGTATCACCAATACATTGGCAACATGGAGCAATAGCAAGACTTGAAAAGGGAGAAAAAATAGATAAACTTCTTAAGGATGGATATTCTACATTATCACTTGGATATGTAGGTATATGTGAAATGGTGTATGCTATGCTTGGTGTAAGTCATACTACAAAAGAGGGTGAAGCATTTGCATTAAAGGTAATGAATCATATGAATGATGCTTGTGAAAAGTGGAAAAAAGAAACTGGTTTAGCCTTTGGATTATATGGAACACCAGCAGAAAATTTAATCTATAGATTCTGTAGATTAGATAAATCTAAGTTTGGAGAAATTCCTAACGTAACAGATAGATTATATTATACAAATTCATATCATGTACATGTATGTGAAGAGATTGATGCCTTTAGTAAGCTGAAGTTTGAATCACAATTCCATAATATTAGTTTAGGGGGATGTATTTCATATATAGAAGTACCTGACATGAGTAGAAATGTAGAAGCAATAGAACAAGTAATAAATTATATATATCACAATATTCAATATGCAGAAATTAATACTAAACCAGATATATGTTATAAGTGTGGTTATACTGGTGAAATAAAGTTAAACTCAGACGATTTAACTTGGTATTGCCCATCTTGCGGTAATAAAGATGAAAGTGAAATGCAAGTAATGAGAAGAACTTGTGGATATATAGGAACTAACTTCTGGAATAAGGGAAGAACAGCTGAAATAGGAGATAGAGTCCTTCATTTATAGAAAATTATTTAGAGGTGATTAGTTTCACCTCTTTAATTATAATACTTGCGGAGGTTGGGAATTAAGTGAAGTATTCAAAAATAAGAAAATATGATGTAACTAATGGTCCAGGTGTAAGAACAACTTTATTTGTTAGTGGGTGTACTAATAATTGTGAAGGTTGTTTTAACAAAGAATTACAAAACTTTAATCATGGAGATGTTTGGACTAAAGAAGTTGAAGATGAATTTATTGAGCATGTAAATAACATTAATATTAAAGGTGTTAATATCCTTGGAGGAGAGCCTATGGAACAAACCATGGATAACTGTTTACTGAATTTATTAAAAAGAATTAATAAAGAAACAGGTAAGAATATATGGCTATGGTCTGGCTATACATTTGATCAAATAATAAGTGATGAAAAGAAGAGAAGATTATTAGAATGTGTGGATGTTCTTATAGATGGCAGATTTGAAATTAATAAAAGAAATATTAGTTTAAAATATAGAGGATCTGAAAATCAGAGAGTTATTGATGTTAAAAAATCATTAAAAGAGAATAAGATATGTTTATTAGAAATATAAGAATGAGTATGTATTAAAAGTATGTATTTTGTAACTAGGGATGTTATGATAATAAAAAAGATAAAATAATTTGCTTCAAGTACTTAGCTAATTATTTTATCTTTTTTGTTTAAATATCTTTAATTTAATTGCTTTTTATAGTTCATTTACTATATTATTCATTTCATTAGATATCTTATCTATATTTAAATATCTCTTGCTAATATTATCAATATTAGATGTTAAGTTATTAATACTAGCAGATATTTCTTCCATGTAAGCTGCTGTATTTTCAACCGATTCGCTTACAGTATTTACATTTTGTAAAGTATTATTTAGGTGATTTTCTAGTTGTGTTGTTTTATTATCAACAATAGTTGATTTATCTAGTATACCATTAGAATTTTCTTTTATAGTATCAAATAATTTACTAACATCTTTAGAGAAGTTATCACATATTGTAATGGCTTCTTTTTGATTACTTACTTCTGTAGTAACAGTTTGTATTATTTTTGAAAATTCGTCTAATAGTCCATCAATTTGAACAGTAAAGTCCTTAGAACTATCAGCAAGTTTACGAACTTCTTCTGCAACAACTGCAAATCCTTTTCCTGCATCTCCTGCACGAGCAGCTTCTATAGAAGCATTTAATGAAAGCATATTAGTTTGTTCAGTTATACCATTTAATGTAACTAAGATATTAGAAATTTGTTTATCCTTTTCTAATAATGTATCCATTAAACTTACAACCTTATCAATATTAGTATAAATATTTGTTACATTACTATTTAATACATTAACTTTTTCAACACCAGTTCCTACTATGTTATTTGTTAAGGTAGTTAATTCAGTAACAGCGTTACTTGAAGATTTAACTTCTTTAATTTCATTAACACTATTTTCTATAAACCCTTTTATATCATTCACTACATTTACTTCATTTACTGCCTTACTTGTTATTTCATCAGTTGCTTCTAATATTTGTTTGGAAGAAGCAGTTGTTGAATCAATATTTGACTTTATATCTTCATTATTATTAATTAGATCTATAGAGCTAACTTTAGTTTTTTCTAATAATATATCATTCTTTTCAGTTATTTTCTCGTTATGATGAAGAAGATTCTCTAATTTAGTATAATTATCTTTACTTATAAAATGTAAGATACAGAATAGAAGCATTCCAACGAAAATATATACAGCTAAGAATGGAAGATTTTGAACTGTATCTATTGTTGAAAAAATTTCATTCTTATATTTGAAAAAAAAGTATAAGATGAAAATACAATTAGAAATACCAGTTATTAAAATAGCACGTATATCTTCATATAAAACGACCAGAAACATTGTATAATATATAATACAATAATTAGCTAAGGTCGGATTAGTAGATATCATAACAACAATACAAGTCATTATAGTAATACATAATTCTACCATGACTATAGTAGGATTAACCTTTTTATAAATTAAAAATCCGGATATAGGTAGCAAAATAATCCCTACTAGTCCTAATGTAGTACTTGCACTAATTGGTGCGTTAAAGCAAAAGTTTAATATAATTCTAATTATTATTGAAGCAGCTAATGAAATTGAAACAATAATATTTTTTGTATTAATAACATTATCGCTATTCAAGTTTAATCCCTCCTTATAAAAAAGTATATGTAAATTTTTTGTGGTTAAACTCTCACTAACATAGAGCTAACTGTATGTCCAATTCCTACTGTTGAAAAGAAAACTAAATCGCCGTGTTTTATCTTTCCCTCAGTTATAGCTTGTGTATAGGCAAAGAATGGAGAACTGGTACCCGTATATCCGTATTTATCTCCAACATATATGGCCTTTTCTTTAGGTAATTCACAAGCATCTACCATTTGGTTAAAAAGAGCTAGACTGAACTGGGAACCGCAATACCAATCAATTTCTGACATTTTTATAGAATGTTTTATTAAGACATCATCTAGAGATTCTTTCATTTTACTGACTATAGCTGGAATGTATGGAGTAGTCCATGTTGTTTTTACATAGTCTCCGATATATGTTGATATATTAGACATTCCACACTCAGGAAAAAGGCAACCATAGGCATCAGTTGAAATTGTTCTATCAGATGATCCGATTACCCCCATGTTATCTTTATCTGTATATTTTAATAATGTTGCACAAGCTCCATCAGAAAAACTTGAATAAGTTACAACATCATCAGCAGTTGAGTGAATACTCATAAAATCTGCACCTATTAACAATGCATATTTTAAATCACCTTTTTTGTCATTAAAGTACCTATTAATAATATTGAGACCTCTTACCATACCTAAACAATTTACATTTAAATCAAAGGTAATACATTTTTCTTTTCCTTTAATATGATTATGTAATATACATGCTTGTGAAGGAACTGTGAATTCTGGATATTGACTACAACAAACAATTAAGTCAATATCACTGCCTTTTAAGTTGTTTTTTTTGAGAATTTTGTCAGTGGCATCTGCTGCTAAAGTTAATGTGTTTTCGAATTTTGAACAATGATACCTCTCATTTCTGCCTAAAACATCGACCAAGAAGTGTTCTACATCTTGTCCTTTTTTCTTATAATAGTCTATGTAGTAATCGTTTTTAATTAAGTTACTACCAGTAACTATTACTGAATCTTTAATTGTTAATGGCATATCCTCATCTCCTTTTTATAAATATAGTTTTCGGTAAATTGTAATTATGTCAATAAAATGTAGTTGTGCTGATATATTGTTTAGTGTTATACAATAAAAAGCGATAAAAATAAATACTGAATATAAATATAATAGTAAATAAGTTAATATATGTCAAATAAAAAAGAGGGGATAGGTTTGTATTTGGATGATATAAGCAATTGTAATAATAATTAATGAATAAATAAAATCTTATAAATAGTTTGTCTAAATATGATATAATTTAAGTAGAAGGGAGTTGCAATATGAAAAAAGTAGATAAAAGGGCGATTTTTGGAATAATAATTTTGGTAATAGGTTTAGGAGTTATATTTTATATTAATATAAATAATACTATTAATAAGAATGTAGATGAATTTAAAGGTTACATAAACAATATTAAAGAAGAATTAGAAGAATGTGATTTAGGAGAATATGAGGACAAGTATAATTCGTTAATAGATACTTCAGAAAAGGCTATAGACAAAAAGGATGTTAAAAGCTTTGATTATATAAAAGAAGAATTTGAGATTTTAAGAAGTGATGTAAAACAACATAATACTGAAGTTAGTAATGAAGAGTTAAAAGAAATCAAAAAAATTAATATAGAAGAAATAGATGAAAATAAAAAAAGTGAAATTGAACAACAAATTAGCGAGGCAAAAGATTTTATTAATAGTGGTAAAGTAACAGAAGCAAAAGAATTAATAGAAGAAATTAAAGAAGATATAAATATATGTTTACAAAAAGTAAAAGAAGAAAAAGAGCAATTAGATAAATTAGATATAGATAAGATTAAAGATTTAATAAATAAAAATGAAATAAATAAAGCAAAAAAGTTAATGGAAGAGATTAAGAAGTATAATTTGAAAAATGAGGATTTAGAAAAGATTAATTCTATTGATAAGATATTAAATAAAAAATAATATATTTATAAAGATTTAGAACTATTTTTATAGTTCTATTTTTTTATAAATATATGAAATAAAAGCTTAGAGATGCATATATAAAATAATATAAATTAATTTATATTAAGGGAGAAATATTACGAATAAGGAAATTTTTCAACCAGAGAATGTAGTGTCTGTGATAGAAAATAAAAAAATATATATTTTTTCAAAACAAAGTGCTAATGTTTTATTTAAGTTTATGGGGAACATGGATTTTTTGAAAAATATAATAAGAAAAAAAGCGTTTATTCCAAGGTATAATGAAGAAAATTTAGAATATTTAAATATATATGGTGTAGATAAAATAGTATTTCCTATGGTTTGTTTTTGTGATATAAATCTTTCAAGATTAGATTCTCATGTTAAATATTATGGGCCTTATGGAATTGCATTAAAAAAGAAGTGGGGAATAGAAAAAGGAATACAACCAATTCATTATATAAATGAGAATTCATATATAAGAAAAGATTTATCTTATCTTTTTTCAAAGTCATATAATGCATTGTCGCAAAATGAAGAGGTGTCAGAATACAATGACTATTTGTTGACTCACTTGCTTTTTATTAAGCCTCTAGTAGGTAAAATGTTAAAGAATGAAGAGTATGATGAAAAAAATTTTACTGATGAAAAGGAATGGAGATATGTTCCGGAAATATTAGAAGAAGATAATATTAATTTAATTATTCCAAGTGTATATATAGATCGAGAAAATGCTTATGATTATTATTCAAATAAACTAAATAATATTGAGCATTTATGGTTACATTTTGATTATGAAGACATAGAATATATAATGGTTTCAAGTGAGAAGGATAGAGAAGAATTTATAAGTTTTATAGAAGAAGAAATAGATAATGAAGAAGATAAAATGAAAAAATATATATTAATATCTAAGATAATTGTCTATGATATTATTAATAAGGATTGGTGATATATTGTTTGCAAGTTTTAAGAAAGCCTTTAAAGACGATAAAAATATAGGGAAAATTCCAAAGCTAATATTAGAGAATTTACATGATGATTTTGATAAAGAATTTGAATTACCAATCGGATATGATGATAATAAATTAGACATAAAATTTAAAAAAGTGAATTCTAACTTTTCAGATGGTGTTTTTGTTAAATCTACAAATAAAGGTTCTCTAATTATATCTTATACAGTAGATGAGAAAGAAAATAGGATAAGATTTAATATGGATATATATCCTGAAAAGGCTAAAAATGTAGAAGAACTTATTACAGCTTTAAAAATATATAATAGCTTTATGAAAGGAACTATTAGCATAGGTAAAACAAAGATTAAAAGTAAAAATACTATAAAGTATCATAAAGATTTATTAGAGTATATAGAGTTTTGGGAAAAGGTTAATTTGATATCAAAAAAAACTAATATAGTATTTAGACCTAGTGAAAAAGTAACATATAAAGATGAGGAAATAATAAAAATATTATATAGAAGTTTTATAGAAGATAAAGAGTATAAAGAATATTTAGATTTAAAGAGGATAACGGTAACATTAAAAAATAAATTTAAAAAGGACGATTTAGAAAAGTACAAATCTCAAACTATAATTTTTTGTAGAAAAGATAGATTTACTTTATTAGATAAGGAAATTGAATTATATGGTGTAATAAGTATATTTAATTTAAAAGTAAATAATTTTATTGAAGTTAATGAGGAGAGACATATATATGATTTCTATATTCAGCCAGCAGATAAAGGTAATATGTTTAAAGTAGTTAGATATTTTAAAACTATAGATGAAGCAAAAAAATATAAAAAAAAGTATTGCTTAAATATAGAAAAATTAATAGATACAGAAGTATTGTGAATATATAGATAAATATTTTTATCTTTGTTGGTATGTATATTCATAATAAACCTCCTGAAAAAATTGAAAGAATAATGGAAAAAGGATGGATAAAAAAATCCACCCTTTTTATATATTATAATATGCGAAAATGTGTTACTGCTCATTAAATATTATTAACAATACTCAAAATAATATTCATAATAAAATAAAAAATAATTTTAGTGTAAAAAATTGTATAGAAAAATATTATGGGGTAATAATTACAAATGTAATTTTAAATAAAGAAAAGGTGAATTTATGTTGAGTTTAATTTCTAAGGAAGTCAAGGATAGATATAATAAGTTAATTAATAAATTAGGGTTAATTGACACTAGAAATAGAAATAAGTTAGCTGCAATTTATATTGTAAGTTCAAAAGATACCTTATGGGAGAATAGAAATAACATATTTTTAAATGAAGATAAAGTGGATTCTATTTTAAAAAGTATAGAAATAAGTGATGCATATTTATTAGAGTTAGTTATGTTTTTTTGGGAAAAGTATAAAAGTAATGAAATAGATATTTTGGATATGCTGAAAAACATGAATAAGAGTGATAGAAAAATTTTATTAAATGCTATTGAAATGGTTTGGAGATAGTATATTGAATATAAAGATAAAACTATATTAAAAGATAATAGACAAAAAACACTTAAAAATATAATTAATGGAGCGAATTTAAAAAAAGAATATATTATTATTAAATATATTCTTAAAATATAGATATAATAATTGTGAGATATTACAAAAAAAGAAAAAATACACAAATTGCATTGAAAACGATGACAAAAATGATTATTATGTACTTGTAAGGAAAATAAAACAAAGAACAAAGAAAAAGAAAACGGTTCCAGAAAGGGGGGAGTTATATAATTGAATTTTTTCTTATAAATTAATGTAAAAAAAGGGGATAATAAAATGATACGTTTAAAAAGAAATATAATTAGTTTAATAATAACTATTACAATGTCATCAGGAATGTTGTTAGTTAATCCTATAAATACAAGTGCTAGTGTTAATCCAGAAATGCAATTAAATAATAAAAGAAATGAACAAGGTTTAGCAGAAAAAATTAATGATGGTACTATACTTCATGCTTTTAGTTGGAGCTTTAATACAATAAAGGATCGTATGGCTGAAATTGCTGATTCGGGATATTCAAGCATTCAAGTATCTCCTATTAGTGCATGTGTTAAGAATAGTGATAGAACTCATACATGGGAATGGGAAAATACTTATCAACCTACAGGATACACAATTGGTAATTATATAGTTGGTACAAAAGATGAATTTGTAAGTATGTGTAAAGAAGCTAAAAAGTATGGAATAAAGATAGTTGTTGATATAGTTTCTAACCATTTAGCAGTTGATTGGAGTCAAATTAGTCCTGAATTAAGAAACAATCCATCCCTATTCCATAATAAAGGTGGAATTTATAATGATTGGGGAAGTAGAGAGTCTGTAACTCAAAAAGATTTATTAGGTCTTCATGATTTAAATACTCAAAATCCAGAAGTTCAAAATAAAGTTATTAATTTTATGAAAGAGTGTGTAGATGCTGGTGCAGATGGATTTAGATTTGATACTACTAAGCATATAGAACTTCCTGACGATGGAAGCTTTGGTAGTAATTTTTGGCCTAATGTTTTAGGAGCAATTAGAGATTATAAACCAGATATATTCCTTTATGGTGAAGTATTACAAGATTATAATAATCCACATGTATCAAGATATTCAGCTTATGGAAAGTATATGGGACTTACAGCAGATTATTATGGAGATGAAGTAAGAAATGAAGTAAATAGTAAAAATTTATGTAATTTAGTTGACTATAAATCAGAAGGTGTTTCACCAGATAGATTAGTAACTTATTCAGAAACTCATGATACTTATGCGAATGGTGGATCAAAGAGTTCTGGTGATTCTGAATGGACTATAAGAAAAGGTTATGAAATAGTAACTGCACGTTCTCAAGGAACACCATTATTCTTGGCAAGACCTAAGAGTACTGGACGTAATTGGGAAGGTAAATTAGAAGGACCAGTTGGTGTACCTCAAAATGATTGGAATAATGCAGAAGTAAGAGAAGTTAATAAGTTCCATAATGCTATGATAGGCGAGGGAGAATATATAAGATATTTAAATAATAGAACTGTAGCAATAGAACGTGGAAATAAAGGTGAAGTAATAATTAATTTAGACGGTGGATATAATGGAAGTATACCTACTAATTTAGCTAATGGAGAATACGTAGATCAAATGACAGGAAACAAAGTAAATGTATTCAATGGTCAAATGAATATAGACGTTAAATCTGGAATGACAGCTGTTATTTATAATTATAAGCCAATAATTACATCATCGGTATCTGCTATGCCAGGTAGTAAAAATTATAGTTCTGATAAGATAGATATAACTTTATCAGCTAAAAATGTTGGTAATGCAAGATATGCAATTGATGGTGTAGATATGGGAAGTTATACTGATGGTGATAAGATATCTATAGGTGCAGATAAAAAAGTAAATGAGAAATCAATATTAACATTAACAGCTATAGATAAGGATGGAAAGCAATTAAAAGAAACTTACACTTATACAAAAGTAGAGAAGTCATCTAACATTGCATATATTGAATTACCATCAGGCTGGGGAGAACCTTATGCATATGTATATGATGCAAGTACAGGAAAAGTTCAAACAAATGCAGCATGGCCAGGGGTTAAGATGACAAAGGTAAGGGATAACTTATATTCTTATGAAGTAGATAGTCAGATGGAAAAACCAAAAGTGATTTTCACAGATAATGTAAGACAATACCCATCTCAAGGACAAGCTGGACTAGATTTAAATGGTTCTATGATATACAAAAACAATGCTTGGCAACCTTATAATAACGAAAATCCTGGAGAGAAAGAGTATCCAAAATTATCAGGTACTAATGTTGCTGTTATTGAATTACCATCAGGCTGGGGAGAACCTTATGCATATGTATATGATGCAAGTACAGGAAAAGTTCAAATGAATGCAGCATGGCCAGGAGTTAAAATGACAAAGGTTGGAGATAACTTATATGCTTATGAAGTTCCAGCTGAATATAAAAATCCAAAGGTTATATTTACAGACAAGAAAACTCAATATCCAAGTTCAGGACAACCAGGCTTAGATGTTAAAGGTCAAATGCTTTATAATGGAAGTACATGGACAAAATATGTAGCAACAGAAAAAGAAGATCCTATAAAGACTAAAAGTGTATACATTAATTTACCAGCTGGATGGAGTGAACCATATGCTTATGTTTACGAAGAATTAACTATGAAGGTAAAAAGTAATGCAGTATGGCCAGGAGTTAAAATGACAAAGGTTGTAGATGGAATTTATAAATATGAAATACCAGAAGATTTTAGTGCACCAAAAGTAATATTTACAGATGGAAAAAACCAATATCCATCAAGTGAAGGTCTTTCAGTTACAGATAACATGATTTATAGTAATGGTAATTGGAGTAAGTATACAAAATAATAAATACTAATAATAAGGGGAGTGTCGCATTAGCAATTTAAAAAATTGCTAATGGCACTTCCTTTTTTTGATGAATATATCTATTTTAGGTTACTAAAAAACTTTAATCTAAAATTTGACGCACTTTAATAAAGGTTCGTAAAAATATATTTTTTTA
>SVCL01000013.1 GCA_015058405.1 Clostridium sp. | reverse complement strand
GCGAGTCTAATTACATCAGATATATAGTTAATCTAAGTAATTAAAAATATATAAATAGTTTTAGTTAGAAAAACGCTTTTATATATTTTTAGCCTTATAGGCGTAGTGCAAGCCACCCGTTTTACGGGTGGTTATGACTTTACTTATTCTTTTTTTCTCTAAAGTAATCTCTAAAGTTTTTCTTATGTCTTATAAGTAATAATAAAAATAAAACAAAAGATAAACCGATAACATATGTGTTAGGAACAAACATAAAACTTGTAATTACA
This sequence comes from Clostridium sp., assembly GCA_015058405.1. Classification (GTDB taxonomy): domain Bacteria; phylum Bacillota; class Clostridia; order Clostridiales; family Clostridiaceae; genus Clostridium. Next base: position 22,560 of record SVCL01000013.1, on the reverse strand, counting down.
AGAGATGCTCCTAAAGCTATTGATCTTAAAAATACGATTTCAGTTACAGGTTTTAAAACAAAGTAAAGAAGTACCCCTATGATAACTGAAAAAGGTGAAAGTAAGAAAAATGCACCTAATGTAGTATTAACTCCTTTTCCACCATTAAACCCTAAAAATGGAGTATAATCATGTCCCAAAACTGTACATAAAGCAGCAGCACATAATATTAAACTTTTTGTTTCGTCTGAATACGCTGTTGTACTCATTAAATACATTGCAACAACTACTGTAGGTATAAGTCCTTTAAGTATGTCCAACACTTGAGTAAGAACTGAAACTTTATTGTTTAATATTCTTCTCATATTAGTAGAGCCAATATTTCCGCTTCCCTGTGTTCTAATATCAATATTATATAATTTCTTTGCTAATATGTATCCATTAGGTATAGCACCTATTAAAAAACACACTAAGCATATTAAAATTATTAACATTTTTAATTCCCCTTTCTTTTGTACATCTAAGTATGATTTTAATGTGCTAGCTCATTATAGTCAAATTTTTTTATTGCAAATACCCTGATAATTCTACATAATATCATTAAAATAAGAAAATAATATAATGTTATAGCAGATAAAGAGGAGAGGGATAAATGATTCATACACTACTCATTATTATTCAAATAATCAACATAATTACAGTTTTATATATGATACTTAGAGAAGATAGATCTCCTTATAGTATTATTTCATGGACTTTAATATTATATCTAGCTCCAGCAATTGGTTTTGTATTATTTTTACTTCTGGGTAGAAGAATAGGTAATTCTAATATGTTTGGAATTAAAGATGCAGAGCTTAAGGTACTAGAATCTCATATTATAGATGAAAGAGAAAGTTTAAGACAGAATACTGAACTTAAAAATAGCGATATGATTAGATTTATATCTGAAATTGGCTATTTTCCTTATAGGGAAGGGGTAGATATTAACTTGTATAGCCATGGTGAATACTTTTTTGGAGAACTTTTAAAATGTATAAGGGAAGCTAAACATAGCATCAATATTCAATTTTACATATTTAAAAATGATGATATAGGTTCTAAGATATTAAATGAATTAGAAAAAAAGGCTAAAGACGGGGTAGAAGTTAGACTTTTATATGATTCTGTAGGTAGTAGAAGTTTAAATAAAAAGGTATTAAATAACATTATTAATGCAGGAGGAAAAGTTGGAGAATTTTTTTCTTCATGGCTTAAGTTAATAAATATTAATATGAATTTTAGAAATCATAGAAAAATAGTAGTTATAGATAATACTATAGGTTTTGTAGGTGGTTTTAATGTGGGAGATGAATATCTAGGTAAAAATAAAAAGTTTGGATACTGGAGAGATACTCACATTAAAATAAAAGGATCAGCAGTACATGATCTTAACTTAAGATTTTTAGCAGATTGGAGATATGCTACTAAAGAGGATATAAGCTTAGACTCTATCTTAGAATATCCTGATGATATATCCACTTCAGAAAACGGTGTTCAAATAATATCAAGTGGTCCAAATTTAGAAAACACTTATGAAATTAAATTAGCTTATTTAAAAATGATTCAAAGAGCTAAGAAGTATGTATATATACAATCACCATATTTAATTTTAGATAGAAGTATAATAGATAGTTTGAAGATATCTGCTTTATCAGGGGTAGATGTTAAAATAATGATTCCAGGAAAGGGAGACCATCCTTTTGTATATTGGGCTAATTTATTTTATGCTGGAGATTTAATAAAATCAGGTGTTAAAGTATATCATTATGATGAAAATGCTTTTTTACATGCAAAAACTGTAGTTATTGATGATAAAATTTGTTCAATAGGTACAGCTAATATGGATACTAGAAGTTTTGAATTAAATTTTGAAATTAATGCTTTATTATATTCTAAAGATATTTCTAAAAAGCAAAGGGAAGCTTTTGAAAATGATTTATTAAATTCTAAAGAACTAACTTTAAATGATTATAATAATAGATCTTTATCTATAAAAGTCAAAGAAAGTTTCTCACGATTATTTTCTAATGTACTTTAATGTCTAAGCCATAGTTGGCTTTATTAAATGCGGCTAAAAGCTTATAATTATAAATACATCTTGAAAATATATATTTTTAGGAGATAAATAATATGATGTACACAGAAAATTATAGACTATAAATCTAAATAAAATTCAAAAAAACATGTTACAAAAGAAAAAACAGTAAAATTATTGAATAAATAGAAATTTAATGTTAATATATGATTGTTCCAAGAAAGAAAAAAACAATTTTCGATATATAGAACCAAAAGGTAAAGGAGGATTTAAAATGGATTTTGAAACTATAAAAAAGATGTTAAAAGAAACAATTTTGGAAGAAGAAAATATTAATATAATTGATGATAATGATAATTTATTTAATTCGAAATATAATATATCCTCAATGAATATGGTCTATATAATGACCACATTAGAACGTAAATTAAATAAATCTATTATGAATATTTTCGAAGATAAGGATTACTCAGTAATGACAGTAAATAATATCGTACAATTAATCCTAAATAATAATTTTTAGATATTAATATAGGTTTAAATAAATAATCTATATTTATATAATTCACCATTCATAATAAAAGCATCTGGAATTTATAATTATAAGTTCTAGATGCTTTTATTATTTAAAAAATAATAGTTTCCTGACTTTGTTAAAATTTTAATTAAAAATAATTTTATTATGTAATTAATATTTTTAGATTTTCATTTATATATTATACAGAACAAATAACTTGGGGGAAGGAAAATGAAAAGAAAAAAAATATTAACTTTAGGATTAATGCTATCAGTAATGACTACTTCAATAATTGGCTGTAGTGGTCAGAAAAACTCTTCAAATGAAAAGGAAATATATTTCTTAAATTTCAAACCTGAAATTGCTGATGTATATGACCAAATAGCAAAAGATTATGAAGAGGAAACTGGAATAAAAGTAAAAGTTGAAACAGCAGCTAGTGGAAACTACGAACAAACATTAAAATCAGAAATGGCAAAGGATGATGCACCTACTGTATTTCAAATTAACGGTCCAACAGGATATGATAGATGGAAAGAATATTGTAGTGATTTGAAAGATTCAAATCTTTATGAACATTTAACTGATAAATCATTATGTGTAACTTCTAATGGAGGAGTATACGGAATACCTTATGCTATTGAAGGCTATGGTATTATATATAACGCTGATATTTTAAATAAGTATATAGCTTTACCTAATAAGAAAACAGCAATTAAATCAGCAGATGATATTAAAGATTTTAATACACTAAAAGCTGTTTCAGAAGATATGCAAGCTAATAAAGATGCTTTAAAAATAAAAGGTACCTTTGCTTCAACATCTATGTCTAGTGGTAACCGTTGGAGATGGGATACTCATTTAGCTAATATACCTTTCTACTATGAATTTTCTGATAAAGCAGGAAATGATTCAGTAATAGATACTGGTTTAGCTCAAAATGAAGTTGACTTTAAATATGCAGATAAGTATAAAAATATATTTGATCTATACCTAAATAATTCTTGTACTGAAAAAGGAATATTAGGAAGTAAAAGTGTAGATGATTCTATGTCAGACTTTGCTTTAGGTAATTGTGCTATGGTTCAAAACGGAAACTGGGCTTGGGCTCAAATTAATAAAGTTAAAGGAAATGTAGTAAAAGCAGAAAATATTAAATTTTTACCTATATACACTGGTATGGATAAAGATTCAGAGCAAGGTATATGTATAGGTACAGAAAACTACTTTGCTGTAAATAGTAAGGTTTCAGAAGAAAAACAAAAAGAATCTAAAGACTTTATAAATTGGCTATTTACAAGTGACAAAGGAAAGTCTTATGTAGTAAAAGATTTAGGATTTATAGCACCATTTGATACTTTTAAAGAAAATGAAAAACCTTCAGACCCATTATCAATTGAAGTTATTAATTGGATGAATAAAAAAGATGTTAAAAATCTAAATTGGTTGTTCCAAGCCTTTCCTAATGAAAACTTCAAGAAAACTTTCAACAATATTCTTCTTGAATATGTTCAAGGCACAAAAGAGTGGAAAGATGTTGTAGACACAGTAAAGAAATCTTGGAAAGACGAAAAAAGCGTATAAATCCAAATGAGGTGGTAATATAAATTACCGCCTCTAAAATTAATAAGGAGGATGATTGCCATGCAAAAGACATTAAAAAAGTATTTTCCTGTATTTGTGTTACCTATTTTACTTGCTTTTTCAATTGCCTTTTTAATACCATTCATACTTGGTGTATATTTATCATTTACTAAATTCAAAACAGTTACTGATGCTAAATTTATAGGTATATCTAACTACTTAAAAGCTTTTTCTAATGAAGACTTTGTAAATGCACTATTTTTTACTACTAAATTTGCTATAGTATCTGTTATTACAATTAATATAATTGCCTTTACTTTAGCTTATCTTTTAACAAGAAAACTAAAAGGAACTAATATTTTTAGAACAGTATTCTTTATGCCTAATCTTATTGGTGGAATCGTTTTAGGTTATATATGGCAATTAATTTTAAACGGTATCTTATATAAATTTGGTGTTAACTTAACCTATGATCCTAAGTATGGATTTTGGGGATTAATATTTCTTATGAACTGGCAGCTTATAGGTTATATGATGATTATTTATATAGCTGGTATTCAAAATATACCTACTGATCTTATTGAAGCAGCTAAAATTGATGGTGCATCTAAATTTACTATTTTAAGAAAAGTAACTATACCATTAGTTATGCCATCTATTACAATATGCTTATTTTTAACTGTATCAAACTCCTTTAAGCTATTTGATCAAAACTTAGCTTTAACAGATGGTGCTCCTTCAAATGCAACTTCAATGCTTGCCTTAGATATATATAAAACCTTTTATAGCAGAACAGGCTGGGAAGGGGTAGGTCAAGCTAAGGCTGTTATTTTCTTCTTAATTGTAACTGCAATAATGATGATTCAATTAAGGATAACTAGAAAAAGGGAGGTGGAAAGCTAATGAAGAAAAGACCAATTTTTAAATACATCATTTTAACAATATTAGCTATATTATTTTTAATCCCAATTGCAATAGTAGTAGTTAACTCCTTTAAAGGTAAGTTATATATTAGTGATACACCTTTTGTTTTACCTAATTCTGAAACCTTTGTAGGCTTCGAAAATTATATAAGTGGTATAGAAAAGACAGGCTTTTTAAAAGCTTTTGGTTTATCTTTATTTATTACAATTTTATCTACTTTTGCTATTGTATTTTTCTCAGCTATGGCTGCATGGTATATAGTACGTAGAAGAACTAAATTTACAAAAGCTTTATACTTTTTATTTGCATTTTCTATGATAGTGCCATTTCAAATGGTTATGTTTACAATGACAAAAGTAGCAAATACATTACATTTAGATAATCCTATTGGAATTATTGTATTATATCTTGGTTTTGGTGCAGGTCTTTCTGTATTTATGTTTTCAGGTTTTATAAAGTCAATTCCTATAGAAATAGAAGAAGCTGCTATGATTGATGGATGTACACCTATTCAAACTTTTTTCTTAGTAATAATGCCTATGTTAAAGCCTATTGCTGTTACAATTTCTATATTAAATGCTATGTGGATATGGAATGATTACTTACTACCTTATTTAGTAATAGGTAGTGATTACAAAACTATTCCTATAGCTGTTCAATATTTACGAGGTGGATATGGTTCTATTGATATGGGTGCTATGATGTCCCTTCTTGTACTTGCTATAATTCCTATTGTTATTTTCTATTTAGTATGTCAAAAACATATTATTAAAGGTGTTGTAGCTGGAGCTGTTAAAGGATAATATATACAGAAGAACAAACTATTCAAGTTAATATAACATTAGACAATAAGTAATAAAATTGTTATAATCTTATAAAATACAATTATAGCAATATAAGGGGGAAGAAAAATGGCTTTAAATTTAAGGGGCAAAAGTTTATTAAAGTTATTAGACTATAAGCCAGAAGAAATAAGATATTTATTAGATTTATCTAGGGAGCTAAAAACATTAAAAAGAACTGGGGTACCTCATGATAGATTAAGAGGTAAAAATATTGTATTATTATTCGAAAAAACTTCTACTAGAACTAGATGTTCATTTGAAGTTGCAGCAAATGATCTAGGACTTGGAGTAACTTACTTAGATTCTGCTGGTTCTCAAATGGGAAAGAAGGAGAGTATTAAGGATACTGCAAGAGTTCTTGGAAGAATGTTTGATGGAATAGAGTATAGAGGTTTCAAACAAGAAACTGTAGAAACTTTAGCAAAGTATGCTGGTGTACCTGTATGGAATGGATTAACTGATGAATTCCATCCAACTCAAATGATAGCAGATCTTTTAACTATAGAAGAAAAGCTTGGCAGACTAAAAGGAGTTAACTTTGTATATATGGGGGATGCCAGAAATAATATGGGCAATTCATTAATGGTAGTTTGCGCTAAAATGGGCTTAAACTTTACAGCATGTGCACCTAAAGAATTATTCCCAGCAGAAGATTTAGTTAATGAATGCAAGGAAATTGCTAAAGTTAGTGGTTCTACTATAACTTTAACTGAAGATGTAGATAGTGCTACAAAGAATGCTGATGTTATATATACAGATATTTGGGTTTCCATGGGAGAACCTGAAGAGGAATGGGAGAGAAGAATCAAATTACTTTTACCATACCAAGTTAACGAAGATGTAATGAAAAATGCTTCTAAAGATGCAATTTTTATGCATTGTTTACCTTCTTATCATGATTTAGATACTACAATAGGTAGTAAGGTAGGTAAAAAATACGGTTTGAATAATGGTATAGAAGTAACTAATGATGTTTTTGAAGGAAAACAATCTGTAGTATTTGATGAAGCTGAAAACAGAATGCATTCTATAAAAGCTATAATAATGGCTACAATTGGAGCTTAAATAAAATATAGATGTTCTAGTATCAAAAAAGATAAGATATTTAGCTATATATAGACTAGCTTGGTCTTAGTAAAATTTCTATTATAAAAATTCTACTATGCTAAATATTTTATCTTTTTTACTATCATAATATTTTTAACTTTTTTATATTTCCTTTATTTATAGAATATTACTTTCTTTTATTCTACTAATAGCCTCATTTATAATTTCAACTGGTAGTACTAATGCAAATCTAACATAACCTTCACCAAGAGAACCAAAGGCACTTCCAGGTGTACATATTACTCCAGTTTCCTCCATTAGCTTTAAGCAAAATTCAGAAGATGATTTGTATTTGCTTGGAATCTTTGCCCACACAAACATACTACCTTTACTATCTGGTACATCCCATCCAATATTACTTAGACCTCTACACAAAGCATTTCTTCTTTTTTCATATTCTTTTGCATGATTAATAACACTATCTTGAGGTCCACTTAAAGCAGCTATAGCAGCATATTGAACAGGTAAGAATATACCATAATCTATTTGAGATCTTAACATTTTAAAATGTTTAATAATTTCCTTATTTCCAACTACAAAGGATACTCTAGCTCCAGTAATATTAAAAGATTTAGAAAGAGAATAAAATTCCACACCTACATCTTTTGCACCTTCATGACTTAAGAATGAACCACCAATATTCCCATCATATACTATATCTGAATAGGCGTTATCATGTATTATTATTATATTATGTTTTTTTGCAAAGCTTATTAATTTATCATAAAATTCATTTGGCGCAATTGCACATACAGGATTTAAAGGATAAGATACAACCATAAATTTAGTCTTTTTTAATACCTCTTCATCTATACTATCTAAATCTGGTAAGTAATTATTTTCTTTAAGTAAAGAATAATATTCTATATGAGCACCAGCAAGATAAGGTCCTATTTCAAATATAGGATAACCAGGGTTAGGTACTAAAACAATATCGCCTTTATTACATAAAGACAAACCTATATGGGCCATACCTTCTTGTGATCCATAAATAGACATTACTTCAGATTTCTCAAGGTTAACATTGAATCTTTTTTTATAATATGAGCATACAGCATCTAATAATTCATCTAAATCCCCCAATGAATATTTCCAATTATCAGTATCTTTAGCTGCCTCAATTAATGCATCCATAACATGTTTATCAGGCTTAAAGTCAGGTGTTCCTACAGAAAGATTAAATACCTTTTTTCCTTTGTTAACTAATTGAAGTTTTTTCTCTTCTAAAACATTAAATATACCAGTTTGAAAATGTTCTAGATTTTGTGAAAATGTAAAATTCATAAAACATAGCCCCCTTATGTATTTATATTAGTTTCATAAGTTATTATATCATTATATGTAACTTAATGGTAAACAACTTAATGTATATAACATTTTTTTAAAAGCTTACATATATGTACAATACATAGTATACTATAATATAGTTATAAAATTAATTATTGAACAATAAGGGGGATACCATGATATTATTAGGAATTTTATTATTAATATTACTTTTATACGGTACAGCTAAAATTACTAGTTTAATAATACGTTTAGTATTATGGATAGTAGGATTTGTTTTAGTTTTTGTAATAGCAAAATTATTATTACCTGTTTTTGTAGTAGGAGCTATTATTGCAATAATAATGAAAAAAGGCCTGTTAAAATTTTAGTATAAACATTAATATTATTTTAGAGTGGACAAATTATTTTGCCCACTCTAATTCTAAATTATAAATGTAATTCCTCCAATGTTTTTAGTTTATTTACAATGATATTATACATAAATAATGATAGCTTGTCTTTTTTAAATACTTTGATTTATAATTTTATATAATTTAAAATTAATGAGTATACAAAAGCAAATGGTAGTAATATAAATATAATTTTAAATAATAGATAATTTAATTATCCCATTTCAGTATAAAAGGATAATTCGACTTTGACCTTCTTTGACCTTAGAACTATAATATATTTGTACAAAGGAAAGAGGTACAAAACAAATATGAATCAAAAAATTAAAGGAGGTCGTTTAGTATGTTTGGATTAATACCTTTTAGAACAAATAATACAAATGAAAGAGGAGTATCATTTAGTGATTTCTTTAGCGATTTCTTTAATGATGATTTTTTATCACCACTAGGAAATTCAATAGATATGAAGAGCTTTAGTGCAGATGTTAGAGAAACTAATAATGAATATTTAGTTTGTGCAGAATTACCAGGGGTTAATAAAGATGATATTAGCTTAGATTATGCAAATAATACATTAATTATAAAAGCAAAAAGACAAGAATCCCATGATGAATCAAAGGACAATTACATTAGGAAAGAAAGATGTTATGGTGAATTTTCAAGAGCTTTTTATTTTGATAATGTAGATAGAGAAAAGATCTGTGCTAAATTTGAAAATGGAGAATTAAAAATTATATTACCTAAAGAGGTTAAGTCAGATAATAGCAGCACCAAGATATTTATTCAATAATATTAAAATAAAAGATGTGATGTATCAAAGAGATTATACTAAAAATCTTTGATACATCACATTTTATTATGTAGTAAACTTATTTACCAACTAAAAACCGTTTTGTTTTTAGCATTTTTACATGGTAACTTAAATTCAAAAAATCTTAAATTCTTACCTTGTTTAGTAAATCTATCACATACTATATGTAATATATATCCCATAGTAAAACCCAAAGCAAAATACTTATTTCCCATAAGAAAAGTACTATAACAAAATACTATTGTTCCAAACCACTTATGAGTAAACATTCTATGAGGAGATAACTTACCTAATATAGTAGTAATTCCAAATAATAATACACCACTTAAATCATTTCTATTAGCATTAAGCCAAGTCTTTATATCCTTTAAACTAAAAGCTAGTCCTAAGAAATAACTTAAAGTTAAAACAACAATAAGTATCATAATTATTTTATTTATAACTTGAGATGCCTTAGATTTATGCGAATCTATATCTGGCATATATGAACCTATAAATCCACCTATAATTAATGGGATTAATAGGGTAGCTTTTTCAATACTATCATTAAGAAAAAATCCAACTCCCATAGTAACAGTAGCTGTAGTTCCAACTATCATATGTTCTTTTCCTGACATTTATCATTCATCCTTTATTTTTTTATATTAAGTACATTATATACTAAATTATATACACACACTATTAGTTTCTAATAATTATTTGGATTTTATAGCTCTAAAAATGGTGGATATAAATATTACTCCAAGGGCCAATGCACCTGAACTAGCTAAAGTATTAATACCAATATCCATAGCATCTAGATAATTACTAGAAATTAATTCGTATATACATCTATATATACCATAACCAGGTACTAAAGGAATTAGAGCACATACGCTTAATAATGTATTAGGTGTATGATATATTCTAGCAGATATTTCACAATAGGTACTAAAAAATATTGCTGCTAAAAACATAGAAACTGGCTCTGATAGAGATAAGTATAATGAAAATTTATATACAAACCATCCTATAGAACCGCCTATACCTGATAATATTAGATATTTTCCTTTTATATTAAATAAAAATCCAAAGCTGAAGGAAACAAAAAAAGCTGATATAACTTCTAAAAACACTTTACATTCCTCCTAAAATCTTAAATATATGAATTGCAGAAAATGTACCTACAGCAGTAGAAACACCAATAAATAATGCTTCAAAAGCTTTTGTAAGTCCTGAAACTAATTGACCTTCTAAAGTATCTCTTATTGCATTAGTAAGGGATAGGCCTGGAACTAACAACATAATACTTCCTGCTATTACTTTATCTATTTCACTAATAAAAGAACAGTTTAAGAATATTACTGAGGATATAGCTATTACAGAACCGCATAAACTATTAATAAAAAATTGATTCAAAGAAGTTTTATTTAATAAATTTGATGCAAGCTTAGTTATTACCCCTATTAAAAAAGAGCATAAAAATTCTTTTAAATTACCTCCAAATAATATAGTAAATGTAGAAGTTGCTATTCCTGAAAATAATACAGTTTTATAGAATGGATAATTATCATCCTTCATAATTTCTTTGAATTCTTTCTCTACACTTTCAAGAGAAGGTTTTTCAAGGGATATCTTTCTAGACAAAGAATTGATTCTATGAACCTTATTAAGATCCACACCTCTATTTTCAATTCTCTTTACTACAGTATGAATATTTTCATCTATATATAATGAAACTATTACAACAGTAGGGGAGGCGAATACATTTACCTCTTCTATATCAAAGGATTTGCAAATAATAGATATGGTTTCTTCAACTCTATATATTTCACCGCCACTTTGTAAAATTGTTTTGCCAACATCAGACGCAAAATTCAATAATCTGTCAATATTCATTTAAGTCACCTACTTCATATTTAATAGTTTAATTATATCATTAAAAGTTAAATATTTTCATATAAATTAAATTATTGCAACTGTAATTATAATTGTTATTTTAAAATATATAAAAGAAGACGTATCTAAGTGAAATTTTTCATTAGATACGTCTTCTTTTATATATTGATTATCTAGATGCATTATATGCATTAATTGTAGGATTTAAACCTAAAAATTAACTCGTACTAACCAAAACTTGATTCTTTTGTCGCTCCATCCTAAATCCCAAGGCACATTATTTCTATCTGTATTATGGCATGTAACTAAAGAATATCCTTTAGAGTCTGCACCTGAAACTACAGATATATGAGTTATGTCGCCTTTTTTCTCATAAGCCACAAAATCTCCAGGTAAAAGTTTATAAGATTCCTTAAATACTTTTTCATAGCTGCCTTTTGCAATTAGGGAAGCTCTACCGCTATTTAACATATATGCTGTAAACTTATCTGCATTAACCCAAGGTCCTGTTGCACTACCTTTATCATAATTCCAACATCCATTTTTCTTAAATGCGCCACCTTCATGTAATATTTGTGAAGCAAAATTAGCGCAATCCCCACCTTCAGGATTGAAATCCCTATATTTACTATTATATTTAAACTCATATTCAGGTAGGGTAGCAGCACCACAATATTTCATAGCATAATTAATTGCATTAATTCTTCTTTCATTAATATCTGATAAATCTCTATATTTTTGAGAAGCTATAAATTGTTTAATGGAATCTACCTTTATATTTTCTAAACTTAATGAATCAGCAAAAGGATCTGTGTACCATTCCTTAACTATAGCCCATTCATCATCTTTATGACTTAATGTCATATAATGATAAGTTCCTATATAAGAGCTATTAACCATATCAGGTTCATCTGGATATATATATTTATACTCTGTATTGCATAAAACACTAACCTTACTAGAATCTTTACCAGGAGTTATTTTTCTAATTACAATAGTAGGGCATATATCTATAAATTTAACACCTTGTTTTTCTGCCCAGTTATTTATATATTTAACCTTTCTTTGTTCGTATTCATATGCATATTGAGCAATTTTAACATCTGTATTATACAAAGATTCTATAGTATCCAAATCCTCATTGAGTATAGCCTTACTTTTCTTTTGAAACACATTTTCAATAAAGTTTTTAACTTCCTCTTCTGTACTTCCAAGAGCATTTATATTCATACTTAGCATAAAGCATAAAGCTAAAAGTAATAAATATATAAATCTCTTTAATATTAATAGTTTATTTATAAACATTATTAAAACCTCTTTCTAGCAGTAATGTTATCCTAACTTTTCTTCAATCATACTTATATATCCCATATTAGACTCATTCATTGGAACTTCACCATACCAATTTTCTAGATTATCAGTATTACTAAAATACTTAGCTTTTATAATTATTTCAGGTCTATATTCAAAATGTAAAATATCAAAGTGTCCCCATTTTCCACCCCAAACAAAGTTATTTCTCTCAAAGGTTTTTACAAGATCTTCAGGATATTCTAAAAGCCTAGTTCTTGCTTCTTCTTTAGTACACCATTTCCAATAATCACGTCTATCGCTTTTTAAATCAATTGCTATACCATAAGCATGAGGGCTTAATCTTCCTGTACCTGATATAACACGATAATTAAAGGTACCACTTGCAGGGTATAGAATTCCACCTATTTTATTATTACTTTTTGATAAACAAATAAGATCACTTAATGTTTGATCTAAAGCAGCACTTGCACCATTTTTACTATTAAATTGATAATTAGTATAACCTGATTTTAATTTAGTAAGATTTTTAGTAATAGCACTTTGATTAGAACCATAAACTTCACTTAAAAGTTCATAATGTCTGGCTCTTCCAGGGTCAAAGCCTTTATCCATTATTTCTGTGGTCATTTCTAATGGATATATTTGCTCAAGCATATCTGAAATATCTGGATTTGCTAGCTTTTCTTCATGACTTTTTTCTACATGATCATCGTATAAAATCTTTTTACCTGATTTCATTACTATATATACCTTATTATCATTTGATTTTTCTATATCCTTTATATAACCTGGGTATGCCATTAATAACACTAAAATATCTTGTTTCATTTTAGTGTTATAATTATCTTTTTCTTCAGCTTTAGCAATTAGCGGAATCTGCAATATAACAAGAAAAATCACTAAAATCTTTATAAACTTTTTCATATAATTCACCACTTTTAAAATAATATAATTTTAGTTTATCCCATACTTTTAATGTATATGTAATAAAAACTTTGTAAAAATAGTTTGAAATAATGAATATAGTGGATATAATAATATTGGTTATAGAAAATAAATAATAAGGTGTGAAGAAATGGAAGAGTTAAAAAATAAAATTACTGAAGTTTTATCAGGTGATAAATTAATTAAGGTAGTTATAAGTAATAAATTAAATAGTTCTGTTCAATATAATAAAGTTACATTTATATTAAAGGAAAAGAATAATAAAGAATTCTATCAAATAGAAAAATATACAGATAAGCAAGTATTTCATGAAAATATTGAAATAAATAATATTGGTGAAAAACTTGAAGAAATCATTAGTGGAAACTATAAGCAAATGCAAGCTTGGTCTGAAAGTTCAACTTATGATTTAAAGATTTCTAAAAAAGGTAAAATGCATTTAAGTAAAAAGGGTGGAGATAACAAAAAACTTATAAATAAGTCCCACAATAAAGAAAAGAACTACATATTAAAAGAAGGTATGATAATAGAACCTCTTATAGACCTTGGAGTATTTACTAAAGAAGGTAAGGTAGTTAACTCTAAATATGATAAGTATAAGCAAATAAACAGATTTGTTGAAATTATAGATGATGAAATAAAGAAAAAGGACTATAAAGAACTTACTATATTAGACTTTGGTTGTGGAAAGTCTTATTTAACTTTTGTATTATATTATTACTTTGTAAAAATCAAAAATATAAAGGTTAATATGATTGGATTAGATCTTAAAGAGGATGTTATAAAAAAATGTAATGACATAGCTAAGAGATATAATTATGAAAATCTTTATTTTGAGCTTGGAGATATTAATGGATTTAAGTACAACAATAAAGTTGATATGGTAATTACTTTACATGCATGTGATACAGCTACAGATTATGCTTTATACAATGCAATTAAATGGAACAGTAAAATGATATTCTCAGTACCATGCTGCCAACATGAATTTAATGCTCAAATAAAAACTGATGATTTATCTATATTAACAAGATACGGAATTATCCAAGAGAGAGTATCAGCACTTATGACTGATGCAGTTCGTGGTAATCTTTTAGAAGCTGCTGGGTATAAAACACAACTATTAGAATTTATTGATATAGCTCATTCACCTAAAAATATATTAATAAGAGCTTCTAAATCTAAAATATCAGATGATAAGAAGGCAAAAGCATTAAAAGAAGTAGACAACTTAATAAAGGAATTCAATCTTGATCCTACATTAAATAAACTACTTAAAAATGATAATTTAATATAAATAAATTATTTGTAACATAAAGGGATGTAAGTATTAAAGCACTTACATCCCTTTCTTATACTTAATTATTTAATGTGTTTATATGTTTTTATGTTTATTTATTCTTATGTTTTTATGTTTATGAATGTTAAGTGAAGATAGTATGTAATTTATTCAGAGTTTATCCTATTTACGATTATTAAAATAAATTAAGCAAAAGAGAAGGTGATTAAAATGAAATCAAGAGTTATAGCATGTATGATAGCTTTAGTCCTTACTACAACAAATGTATCAGTGCTTGCAGATACAAGAGCATCAAAAGATACTACAAGTAATAATATAATTCACACTGAAACTACTTCTGTAGCTAACTTAGCCGAAATAAGCAAAGTTGAATTCTTAAATAATGTACAAGATAAAATAGCTCCTCCTAATATGAATATACCAAAGATTAATGTAACTCCTAATAATGAATCTTTATAGAGGTAGCATATTAAAAGAACTACAATTAGCAGAAGATTTATTAAATGATACAAATATATCGGAAGATATAATAACCAAAACTTCTATGGAGAACTTTCTAAGAGGTATAGAAGAGCAGATAATAATGAACTAGCCTTAGGAAAAGAGCAATTAATGATAAGACTTGTTTCTGAAGTAGCCGGAAAAGACTTAAGTGATTTCTTTAAATCGTGGGGAATAACGCCTACAGAAGAAACTAAACTTTATTTAGAATCTCTAGGACTTGAAAAAGAAACTAGAAAAATTCAATTTTAGACATATATGTAACTAGTAATGAAGACTTAGTTAATGAAGAAGGAAACTTAGAAATCGGAAAAATAAATGTAAATGGTAATGTTGGAGATAATTTTAATGTTTCTCTTAATGAAAATAAAAAATCTATAAAGCTTGTTACTAAAAATATTAATAATGAAGAAGCTTATAAACCTGAAGATAACACAGAAGAGGTAAGTAACCCTGAAAAAGTAGAAGAAATTAGTACTCCTAATAATAAGCAAGAAATAACAAATGAAGTTATGGAAGATTCTAATGATAATTTAGTTTTAGAAAATGTAGAACTAGATAATAATAATTCAAAAACTGGCGATAATTCTTTAATTAGAATATTCTTATTAATTGGATGTGGAATAAGCTCAATGTTAGTAGCTTTAATAACTATATATAATAAGTTAAGTTATAAAGGAAAACATTAAATTTATCTTTTTGTTATCATAACATCTTAATCTGCAAATTGCATACTTTCGTTACAATACATATTAATCTTTTAGTATTTCTTGTAGAATTGTATGCAATTTATTTTATTACGTTGAATAGTATATTATATAGGTTAAGATTTAATTAACCATATTAAAATATTAATAGGTGAAATGTATGAATGACACAAAAATAGATACTTTCCAAACTAATGAATTATTATATAAGGAAGGCGAGGTATTGATTAAATTTCAAAAAAATGCCTCAAACTCTGAAAAGGTTAGTACAATTAACTCTATAGATAATACAATCAAACTAGAAAGTGTAGAAGACGATTTTTTATTAATTAATATACCTTCTAACATTACAGTAGAAGATGTTATTAATAATTATTCTTATAATCCATCAATTGAATTTATTCAACCTAATTATATGTATAAATTAGATGCTCTAGACTTAGAAGCTACTGTAAATGATCCTGTTGAACAGTATCATTTACAAAAGATTGGAGCATACAGTGCTTGGGACCATTTTAGAAACAGTTCAGCTAGTAGCATAACAGTAGCAGTTTTAGATACAGGAGTAGACACAACTCATCCTGATTTGAAAAATAATATCAAAATTGCAAAAGATGCAACAAATAATTTTCAAAATATTACTACAGATTTAAGTAATCATGGTACTCACGTGTGTGGTATCATCTCAGCAGTTTGTAATAATGGTATTGGCGTTGCTGGAATAACTTATAATAAGGTTTCTTTAATGTGTATAAGAGTTTTTAAGTATAATAATTCATCTTTAGTTGCTTTTAGTAGTGATATTTTAAATGGTTATAAATATGCAGTTGAAAATGGTGCTAGAATCATAAATATGAGCCTTGGTTTTCTCGGAGAAAAAGGTTATTATGACAAATTACTAGAAACAGCTATTAATGATGCAGCTAGAAAAGGCGTTGTTACAGTATGTTCTGCTGGTAATGAAAATTCAAGCACTCCTCATTACCCTTCAGACTTTGATGCATGTATTTCTGTAATGGCAACTGATATTAATGATAAAAGAGCTAATTACTCTAATTATGGTGATGCCAAGGATATTTCGGCACCAGGAACTAACATCTATAGCACATTGCCTAATGGCAAATATGGTTCAATGTCTGGAACTTCTATGGCATCACCAATTGTGGCAGCAGTAGCTGCATTAATGCTTGCAAAAAATCCAAACCTTACCGTAGATCAAGTTAAAAGTATCTTATATAATACAGCAGTAGATTTAGGAACAAAGGGTAAGGATATATATTATGGATATGGTAGAGTAAATGCCCAAGCAGCTTTGAACTCTATAGATCCATTTATAAACGGAAAAGTTTCTTATCAATGTCATTTGCATAATATAGGTTGGCAAGGAAATAGAATAGATGGAAATACAGCAGGTATTTATAATGGTAATTTAAATATTGAATGTATTAAAATTTCATTAATAAATGCACCCAAAGGAGCAAATATAAAATATCAAAGCCATGTCCAGAATATAGGATGGATGAGTACGGTATCTAATGGACAAGAATCAGGTACTACTGGTAGAAATTACGGTATTGAAGCAATTAAAATAAACTTGGAGAATTATCCTGGTTATAGTGTACAATATAGAGTTTGCATTAAAGGTAAGGGGTGGCAAGATTGGGTATTTGATGGTCAAATAGCAGGCACTACTGGGCAGAGTTTGCAAATAGAAGCTATTCAAATAGTAATTACCCCTAAAGCTTCTAAAGTTAATTACCAAGCTCATATACAAAATATAGGTTGGCAATATTGGGTATCTGATGCTCAGACAGCTGGAACTACTGGGCAAAGTAAACGTATGGAAGCTATTAAAATAAATCTTAAAGATGCTCCCAAAAACTCAAAGGTTAATTACCAAACCCATATACAAAACCTAGGATGGCGTCCTTGGGTATCTAATGGACAAGTATCTGGAACTATAGAAAAAAGTTTAAGCATAGAAGCTATTAGAATAACATTAACAAATTATAATGGATACCAAATCTACTATAGAACCCATGTGCAAAATATAGGGTGGCAAGATTGGGTATCTAACGGACAAATATCTGGAACTGTAGGAAAAAGCCTTAGAATGGAAGCAATAGAAATTAAAATAGTTAAAGAATAATAAAAGTTATCAAAATTCCGAACAATAAATTTAAGTATCTGTTTAAATTTATTGTTCTTTTTTTAAAATAAGGATTACTATTCAAATTATATATGGTAAAATATGGTTATATTGATTTAACTACACAAATATAATATGTAGAAATTAATTTATACATTTCAAGGAAAAACATATCTAGAAAGGAGAGTAAGTTAATGGAAGAAGGGAAGGTTAAGCAAAATAAATTTATTAAAATTGCAGTTATTAGTTTAGGTGTAGTAATATTAATATACTTTTCTATGTGTTTATTTTTTTCAAAACATTTATATTTAGGTGCCAAAATTAATGGTATAGATGTTTCTGGAAAATCAATAGATGCTGCGAAAGATGCAATTCTAGTAGATACACTATCTTACTCTTTAGAATTAAAAGAAAGGAATGATGTTACTGAAGTTATTAATTCTAAAGATATAGATTTAAAATGTGAGAATTTAAATAAAGTTGATGAAATTCAAAATGATCAAAATCCTTTGCTATGGATAGTTGCATTATTTGAAGAAAAAGATTTTATAGATTCAAGTATGATTTCCTTTGATGAAGCAAAATTAGAAAAAACAATAGATAAATTATCTTGTTTAGAACCAAGTAAAGTTATTGAACCCAAAAACGTAGGTTTTGAATACAAAGATAATAACTTTAATGTAGTTGATGAAGTTATTGGCACCAAAATAGATAAAAATACTTTACTAGAAAATATAAAAAATGCTATTAAAGATGAACAACCAGTTTTAGATTTAGACAAATCTAACTGTTATATAGCTCCTAGATATACTAAGGATTCTTCTGAAACAAAGGAGACACAAAGCTTATTAAATAAATATATAACAACAAAAGTAAATTATAATTTTGGTAATGCTCAAGAAGTTTTAGATGGAACTACTATTAATCAATGGTTAAACGTTGATGAAAACTTAAACGTACAATTTAATAATGACGCTGTAAAAAAATACGTTAAAACTTTAGCTAATAAATATAATACACTTGGAATAACTAGAAATTTCAAAACAACAAATGGTTCTACAATAAAGGTTGAAGGTGGAGATTATGGCTATAGAATAGACCAAAGTAAAGAAACTGAAGAATTAAAAGAAATAATAAAACAAGGTACAGAAGTATCAAGAGAACCTATTTATGCACAAAAAGCATTAACAAGAACTGATGACGACATTGGAAATACTTATGTAGAAGTAAATCTAAGTTCTCAGCATCTATGGTTTTATAAAGATGGAAATCTTATAGTGGATGGTGCAGTAGTTTCTGGTAATGTAAGTCAAAATCATGCTACACCTTCTGGTGTCTATATGTTAGACGAAAAAGAACAAGATGCAATTCTTAGAGGTGTTGGTTATGCTTCTAAAGTTAAGTATTGGATGCCATTTAATGGTGGTATAGGTCTTCATGATGCTAGCTGGCGAGATAGTTTTGGAGGAAGCATTTACAAAACTAGCGGATCACATGGTTGTGTAAATCTTTCTTATAATCTAGCAAAAACAATTTATAACAATATAAAAGAAGGTACTCCTATTATCTGTTATTATTAGTTAAATACAATTAATAATCTACATTTTAAAATAAACTCTATCAAAAAAATAATGATAGAGTTTATTTTATTGTATTTTTCTAGTATAATGATTTAGAAGGGAGTAAAGGTAATGGAAAAAGAAAATGTTGTAAGTGCTAAAATTCTTGAAAATAAGAGTTTGAAATGTATTATAATTGGTGTTTTATCCTTAATTGTAATCTATTTAGGGTTAGCTTTTTATTTTAATACTCATTTTTATTTTGGTACTAAAATAAATGAAATAAGCGCTTCAGGTAAAACTGTTGACTCTTTAGATAAAGAACTTTCGTCATTGTATGAATCATATACTCTTACTTTAGAAGAGAAAGAAAATGCAAATGAAGTTATAACTTCAAATGAAATTGGACTTAAATATGATTCTCAAGGCAAATTACAAGAAATAAAAAATGAACAAAGTGCTTTTGGTTGGATTTTTGGAATTTTCAAATCAAACAATTACAAAGTTACAGATGTAATTTCATACGACGAATCAACTTTGAAATCAACTTTAAATAATCTAAAAGCTGTTACTAAAGAAAATATAACTGAACCAGAAAGTGCAAAAATCGAATTTAATGATGGAGAATATAAAATCAAGGAAGAAGTATATGGTGATAAAATTAATACTAATTCTTTAAATACTAAAGTTTCAGAAGCAATTCTGAGAGGGGATAAATCATTAAATTTAGATTCTAGCGAGTGCTATGAAATTCCTAAATTTAAAGCTACTGATGATAAAGTAAAAAATGCATTAGATACTATCAAAAAATATGCATTAACTGAAATAAAGTATCAATTCGGAAATGATTCTGAAACAGTAAAATCAGAAACTATTAGAAACTGGCTTTCTGTTGATGAAGATTTCAATGTTATAGTAGATAGTAGCAAAGTGAAAAAATATCTAAATACACTTTCTGCTAACTATAATACTTATGGTAAAACAAGAAACTTTACTACAGCTTCAGGCAAGAGCGTTTCCGTAGTAGGTGGTAATTATGGCTGGTTGATAAATATTTCAAAAGAAATAGAATCAATTACAGAAGCCATCAAAGGAGGACAACCTATTAATAGAGAACCAATATATACTCAAACTGCTGCTTCTCACAGCGGTAATGATATAGGTAATACATATGTTGAAGTTAATTTAACTGCACAACATATCTGGTTTTACAAAAATGGTTCTTTAATAGTAGAAAGCGATGTCGTAACAGGAAATGTTGCCCAAAATACAATAACTCCAGCTGGTACTTATAAATTAAATTATAAGGAAAGAGATAAAGTTTTAGTGGGTCAAGATTATAACACTAAAGTTTCTTATTGGATGCTATTCAATGGAGGTATAGGTCTTCATGATGCTTGGTGGAGAGATGCTTTCGGAGGTAATATTTATATGGACAGAGGATCTCATGGATGTGTAAACATTCCACCTGAAGCCGCTGGCAAAATATTTGAAAACATTGAAGCTGGTACAGCAATAGTTTGCTACACTGAATAATAAAAAGCATCCTTTTAGGATGCTTTTTATTATACTAATTTCAAATAAGGAGGATATATTGTGAGCAAAAAGAACATGGAAGTTTTCTTTAAAAAAGATATTAATATTTTACTTCTAGCTGTTTTATGTACTTTTTTATGGGGAAGTGCTTTTCCGGGAGTAAAAATTGGATATAAACTATTTGATATTGAAAGTACTAATACTTTTAGTCAATTATTATTTGCAGGAATGAGATTTACCTTAGCAGGTATCTTAACTATTATTGTCTGTTGTGTAATGAATAAAAAATTAACATATCCTAATAAAAAAAATATTACTGGCATAGGAATTCTCGGAATTATACAAACCACTATACAGTATATTTTTTATTACATAGGTATGGCTAATACCACAGGAGTTAAAGGATCTATAATAAATTCTCTTGCTCCTTTTATAGTAATAATAATTTGTCACATAATTACAACAGATGACAAACTAAATTCTCAGAAAATAATAGGATGTATACTTGGCTTTTTAGGTGTTGTAACAATAAATTTAGGAGGAAGCACCTTAGACGGATCTTTTTCTTTTTTTGGTGAAGGTTTTATAATTCTATCAACTTCTTCCTTTGCAATAGGTTCAATATATAGCAAAAAAATATGTAAGAATGAAGATCCAATAATGATAACAGGCTATCAACTTTTAATAGGTGGATTAGTGCTTATACTAGTTTCGTTCTTAAATGGAATTCCTGTAATAGATGTTAATGTTAAAGCTTTGATTTTATTATTATACTTAGCCTTATTATCATCTGTAGCTTTTACAATATGGACTATGCTGCTGAAATATAATAGTGCTGGAAAAGTTTCTATATATAATTTTTTAATTCCTATATTCGGTACCTTTTTATCCGGAATATTTTTAAACGAGTCTATTTTTAATCTTAAAAATCTTATAGCATTATGTTTAGTAAGCTCAGGAATATTAGTTATTACTAAAATTAAAAAATAAATATATATTTGCAAAAATGGGGCTGTCGCACTAAAAAATAGTGTGAAGCCCTTTTTCTATGAAAAAAATTAAATCCTAACCTCAAAGAAGTTAGGATTTGTAGTAAAATATTTACATGACTAAAACAAATATTTTACATAAAAATTATACAATTAATT
>SVCL01000134.1 GCA_015058405.1 Clostridium sp. | reverse complement strand
TGTTTGGTAATACTTTGTAATAACGTTCACCATTTATGAATACTACTGTTTCGTCTGCGTGCCAATCGTCAGATTGAAGATCTAATTGAGACTTAAATGAATCAGCTTTTTGTTTGAAAAAAGGAGCGAATTTATGAGTCCAACTAGCTATTGTTACATGTGATACTTTTATAGAAGCAGTTGTATATAAGAACTGAGAAATTGCTCTGGTTGAGGTATTGTTTAAAAAGTACAATGTTAGCGCTGTTAGTATTACATGCAGTGGAAAACGCATACCTTTCATAGAAAGGGAGCCAGTTAAGTTTTCACTAGATGATTCATCGATATTCAAGTTCCATTATCGTTAATAGGATCTATATTTATATTATTCACCCAATTTCCTGTTCCAGGATTTGATGGATTTATGACAAATGTTTTGGGGGATAGTTGGAAGGAACCATTGTTGCAAATTTACAATACAACAATGGGGATAATGGCTATAGTTGCAGTTATGGGAATAACGTATTGTTATGTTAAGGCAAAAAAACATGAACCATTTATGCGGCGATAATAAGTCTTGTGGTATTTTTGGCCACATGTAATTTATCAGTGAAGACTTCAGAAGGAGAAGTAGTAAATGGAGTAATTAATATGGAGCTGTTAAGCGGGAAAGGAATGGTAGCAGCAATAATTATATTAATCACCATGTTTATATATATTTTTTTCAAGAATGTAATGAATACTACATTTATTGATTTTATATATCAATTATTACAAATTCCATTACAAAGAGTATCGGATTCGTTATTAGGAATATTATTTATTACAATGATGATTTCTTTCTTATGGTGGTTTGGAATAAATGGCTCAGCAATTGTTAATAGTGTAGTAAGTTCAATAATAGCAGCAAATACATTAGATAATCAAAATATTCTTAATGAAACTGGTACTTTGACAGTTGAAAATGGTGCACATATAGTTACTCAACAATTTCAAGCTCAGTTTGTAGCTGTTACTGGAGCTGGAATTACAATAGGGATAGTAGTACTAGCTTTATTGTTTGGAAAAGCAAAAGAAACAAAAATTATGGGGAGATTATCTATAATACCAAGTCTTTTTAATATTAACGAACCAGTTTTATTTGGAATTCCAATTGTAATGAACTCATTTTTATTATTTCCGTTTATGATAATTCCAATTATAGCTGTACTGATAACGTATTTTTCGATAGCATCTGGACTTATCTCTCCATTTTCGGGGGTAATGGTTCCTTGGACTACTCCACCAATATTATCAGTTTTTTTTATAGGAGGATGGAAAGTAGCATTATTACAATTAGTAATAATGATAATTTCCATAGTTATATATTACCCTTTCTTTAAAATGCAAGAGAGTTTTAGATTAAAAGTAAATAATGAACAAAAAGTTGTTAACGCAATGGGGTAACATAATATTACAGTGATGACTAAAAAATATAAAAAAAGACATAACAAGTGTATATAATAACCAAATATTAGAGAAAATAAAGGTATTATTAGAAAAAAATTATGAAGAGGAGTTTTTATGCGTAAAAAGTTTATTATAATAAATGGTTCTATGGGAACTGGTAAGACTACAGTGTGTAAGTCACTATATTCTAAGTTCAATAATTCTGTATGGCTTGATGGAGATTGGTGCTGGTTAATGCATCCATGGAATATTACAGAAAAAAATAAGTTGATGGTAATTAATAACATAAGATTTATTTTAAAAAGTTATTTAGCCAATTCTTCCTTTGATTATGTATTTTTCACTTGGGTTATCCCTCAAGAAGATACATTTAATCTTATTTTGGATTCTTTAAAGGAATTTGAATTTGATTTATATAAGATTACCCTTCTTTGCTCAAAAGAAGCTTTGCTTCAAAGAATGATAAAGGATAATAGAGAAGAATATAATATTAACAATAGTATTAAGCGTTTAGAGTGTTATGAAAAGATGGATACTATAAAAGTTGATACTACAGATAAAAGTGTAGAAGAGATAGTACAAAATATAGAGAATATTATAAGTAAAGAATATGTAAAGACATGTTAGTGTATAATATTACATTTTTATACGATATAAATACCTGTAATTTAAAGGAGGTTTCTGTAAAATATGTCTCAAAAAGTTAGAAGTATTTTAAACTATAAAACTAATAAGAGCAGTGATAAAAGTGATATATATTTAGAGGATAATACAGATATTCATATATGCATTTCGAAATTTGATTATATAAAAAAATTTAAATATCCAATAAGAAATGTTGATTATTTCTTTTTAGAATTAATAAATGTTGTAGGTGATTTTATTATCAAGGAAATTGATATAAATTCTTTGGATATTAAAAAAATATTATTTAATGTTCTAGATTCCTTAAAAGATTTTTATAATAATTGTGATGGGTGTGAATGTAACTGTTTAAAGCATCCATATGAATCTATAAAATTTGACTTTGAACAAAACTTAGGTGTCGATGCGCAGACAATTCCGTCTATTATGAGACAAAAAATCAAAATTAACTTTTTCTATCTTGAGTTAGTAAGTGTTTTAGGAAATAGTATTAATAATGAATTGGAAAAGATTATAGAAGGGGATATAGCTTTTGATATTTCTAGTGATGTATATTATTACATTTTGGATTATATTTCCTTTAATTGTTGGGAGAATTGTCATAATAAATGTATAGAAAAGCATAATAAAAATTCATATTGTGAATTTTGCAGTATGACTAATGACAAATTACCATGTCCACTAAAAAATGAAATAAGCTTAGAAGACATTTCTTGTAGAAAAGATGATTTGATGCTTTGTACTAGAGTTAATATTTAAATTTATAAAAGTAAAATTTAAAAATGGGGCTGTAAAAAAGTCCTAAAAATCAAACAACCATACTAGCTCCAAAACTGGTATGGTTGTTTTTTGATCTATGTCAATATAGTGGACACATTTTTTCGAGATTTTCTATGCTGCTTTATTTCTTTCTAGTATCTCACATTCTTAAGGAGTAATATAATCTAATGATGAATGAATTCTTCATACGATTTTAGATGAATGTGGTCCATTGCATCGCAGAAAGTATATACTAGATCGGAAATGTTAATTAGTTTTTCGATTTCTAGTGGTAATTTCAATTATTTTGTTACAAAATTATTGTTAGTAAAATTATTTAATAGCATAAATTAATTTTATCCCAAAATCGCTGTAAGCTTGATGCCTACAGTGATTTTTTACTATGGGGAGTTTTTTTACACCCCCATTTTTGGGGAATATATTTTGTCGATTTAAAGATGTTTTTAGACTATATAGATTGAAATTTTAATCCATTATTACAAACGGTTTCCTATTTGCAGACTATTTTTTAGCGTAATGTAAAAATCGACATCTAATTACGAAAGAAAATTTAAAATACTTATAAAATAAAGAGAAATATTGCATACATAATATGAAAATGGAAATAAAATGAAACGGTTTTGCAGAAGTTCTTTTAAGATATGATAATAAATAATAAGTATTTACATAAAATGTAATAAGATGTATAATTGGAATGCCATTAATAAAAAATAAAAAAATAACTATTTAAATAAAAAAATACAAAAGAAGAGAATTGAATTTAATTAAAAATAAATAATTTGATTGAAAGGAGAGTACGATTATGAATGCATGTATTGATGATAAAAAAGTAGAAAGAAACATAAGACTATCGTTAAGTGAAAATCCATATGGAATGTGTAACGAAGCTATCAATGTAATAAAGAAAGAGTCGGAAAATGGATTTGAGTATCCAGATACAGATACTAGTGAATTATGTGAGAAAATTTCAGAGATATTTGGCGTTTCAAGTGATATGGTATTTTGTGCAAATGGTACAGATGAAGTAATATTAGTAGCCACTTTAGCATTTATTAATCAAAATAAATATGGACTTACTACAAAATCTACTTTCAAAGGTTTTAGTGAATCAATTAATTTTATTGGAGCAAAATGTATATATGTTGATCTTGAGGAATATAGTATTTCTGCCAAAAAAATAATGGAGAGTATGAATGAGAATATAGATGTTATTTACATTTGTAATCCTCATAATCCAACAGGAACAATTATGAATGAAGCTGATTTAGAATCAATAATAAAATTAGCTAAGAAATACGGATCAATAGTAATTATTGATGAAGCTTATGCGGAATACGCAAATTCAAATGTATATAGTTCGGCTTTAAAATATGTTAAAGCTGGTGAGAGGGTAATTATAACAAGAACCTTCTCTAAAATATATGGATTAGCAGGATTACGATGTGGATATGCAATAGGTCATCCTCATCTTATAGATAAAATGAAGCAAGTTAAAAAGTCATTACCATATAACGTAAACATTTTAGCACAAAAAGCAGCTTTAGCAAGTATACAGTGTCCTGAATTTATTCAAAAAGTTAAAAAAAATAATAATAAGGTTAAAGAGTGGTTTTATAATCAACTTAATGTATTAGATGTTCAATATGTTAGAAGTGAAACAAATTTTGTATTAATAAAAGTTCCAGTTGATAGCAAGATGTTTTGCAAAGAATTATATTCTAAATATGGAATTTTGGTAAAAGATGCTGGAGCATTTGGCTTTGATAATCATATACGTGTTTCTTTAGGATCATATGAAACAATGGTATATGTTGTAGATTGCTTTAAAAAAATTTTAAATAGATTTTAATTTTTTTGAATTGTATATTTTTTATTAATTGCATGAAAGGAATGTTTTAAATGAAAAAGAAGGGGTTTCAAGTATTAAAAATAGCAGAAGATATGAGACAAGCTGTTATTGAATTATTTAAGGATATGGAGAATGATGCTCAGACATTATCAAAAGATAGTGAAAAGCCATTAGTTGTTCATCATGATACAAAACAAATGTCTTATGTTGTAAAGGGGCAAGGATATGTAGCTGTAAATGATAATATATTAAAAATAATAGAAGGCGATTTAATTATTATAGATAAAAAGAGTACACATTCTTTTATATGTAGTGAAGGGGATATTGAACTTATGCATATTCATTGGCCTAAGGCAAATGTAGATTTAGACAGAGAAGTTATTAATGATTATTATTCAGCATGGGATAAATATATAAAGTAATTTGATAATGTGTAAGTTTTATATAAATTTATAAAATAAGGAGAGATAAAAATGAAAAATACAGAGTTGCATTTAATAGGTAAAAATAAGTTTGAGATTAGAGAAAATGAAAAGAATTTTGAAGTTTCAGATAAAGAAGTTTTGATAAAAGTTAAAGCTTGTGGTGTGTGTGGAACTGATTTAACATATGCAAAAGTAAGTAATCATGATGTTAACAATAGTATAGTGCTTGGTCATGAGTTTGTTGGTGTTATTGAAAAGGCTGGTAAGGAAGTTAAAAACGTATCAGTAGGAGATAAAGTTGTTGTAGATGCATCAGTTACATGTGGTAAGTGTGAACATTGTATAAAGGGAGAACAAAATTTCTGTAGTAATACAAAATCATATGGTTATCCACCTTATGATGGAGGATACCAAGAAAGAATAGTATTTCCTGCTGATTTCTGCTATAAGTTAAACGAAAAAACAGATATGGTGTCAGCTGTTATGGTAGAACCTCTTGCAGTATGTTTGCATGCCTTTAATTTATCAAAGTTTAAATTAGGAATGGATGTGGCAATATTAGGAGCTGGACCAATAGGATTATCACTTATTAAATTACTAAGAATGTCTGGAGCAAATAAAATATTTGTTGCTGAACCAGTTAAGGAACGTATTGAAATAGCAAAAGAACTTGGTGCAGATTTTGTAGTTAATCCATATGAAGAAGATTTTATGGAAGTTGTTTCAAAAAATACTCAAGGACAAGGAGTTGATAGGGTATTTGAAGCCTCAGGTAATGATGACTCTATGGCTATGACAACAAAGGTTGCAAAATCAGGCGCAGAACTTGTGATGATTGGTATTCCTAAAGGAAATGAATTTAATATATCACATCCAGAAGCTCGTAAAAAAGGTGTAACAATAAAAATGGTAAGAAGATTAAATCATACAATACCTTTAGCATTAAAAATGATAGAGGATGGATTTGATGTATCTAAAATAGTAACACATGAATTTGCACTTAAGGATATGGTAGAGGCATTTGGTTTAATACAAAGTTATCAAGATGGAATAATTAAAGCTGCAGTTACTATGGAATAAAAGTGTCTATTTTAAAATGAAAATTATAAGGAGATAGTATTATGAAAATAACCGGTTGTGTTCTTGCTAAAAATGAAGGTGATAAGTTAGAAAAATGTCTATCAGACCTTTTTGATATTTCAGATGAAGTTATCCTTGTAGATAATGGATCAACGGATAATACTCAAGAGATAGCCAAGAGATTCGGATGTAAAATAATATATTCTCCAGATCTTGTTCTTGATGAGGCAAGAAATAGATATCTTGAAGAAGCAAAGTATCCCTGGATTTTTATATTAGATACAGATGAGCGAATCACTGAAGAAGGAAAGCGCGAAATTAAGAGGGCTGTAGAAGAGGCGGATGAGAGTGTTGCAGGATTTCAACTTCCTAGGTATGAATATGTTGGAGATGGAAAATGGTCATATACAGTTATAACTAGATTAATAAGAAATCATCCTAAGATTAGGTATGAAGATTTTAAAATTCATGCTAGGTTAAGACATTCTGTACAGAGTGTGGGAAAAGTGGAATTGCTTAATGCTCCTATACACCACTTTGATAGTTTCTATAAAAATAGAAATTCTCAAAAAAGACAAAAATATATTAACTTAATTTTAGATAATATTAATAATACAAATGATAGTAGGCGTCTGGCAGATTTATATAAATATTTAGGTTTAGAATATAATGCCTTAGGACGAATTGATGAGGCAAAAATACAATATAACAAATCTATTGAATTAGATTCAGAATTTTCTTCATTATGTAAGCTTTACTTAACTTTTATTTATATACAAGAAGGAAATTTGGATTTGGCAGAAAGTACAATTGATTCACTGTTAGATTTAAATACTAATATGAGAGAAAAAATACTGAATGCAAAATCAAAGATATCTTTTGAAAAAGGTAAAATTGATGAAGCTATGAAAAGTTCATTAGAAGCAATAGAGGCTGCACCTTTTCTTGCACATAATTATATTAACGTAGCAGCATTATTAGAAAATAAAAATCCATTAAAAGCGATGGAGTATTTAAATAAAGCAATAGAGCTTAATCCATATGTATTAGATGAATTTATATATAAAAAGGTATCTACTTCTAATATATATTTACATCAAGATGCATTTCTTTCATGTACCCGTAGTGTAAATAGTCATATGGAAAAGTGTAAAGCAAACATAGAAAAACAGAAGTTGGAAAAAATGAATCAAAGTAAAACTAATCATTAGTAGCATACTAATTTTTATATTTATAGTGTTTGATTTAAAAGAAGAAAGGATATGAGATCTGTATTATGAAATTTTGTGAATATATATACAATAGGTTAAATCAAATGAATTACGATTATGTTTTTGGGCTTCCAGGTTATTATATAATGCCTATTTGGCAAATGTTTGAGAAATCTCCTAAAATGGTTCTTTCAAGACATGAATCTGGTGCAGTTTTTATGGCAGATGGATGGAGTAGAATTACTAAAAAGCCTGGAGTTGTATTAGGTACTATAGGACCTGGACAAACAAATATGATGACAGGAGTTGCATGTGCGTATAAAGATTCTGTACCATTATTAGTTATAACAGGACAAGGAAATGTAGATTCATTTGGTAAAGGAATTTTTCAAGAATGCTATCCGTTAGATAGAGGTTTTAGTCCTACAGACATTTTTAATCCAATAACCAAAGCTTCAATTGAAATAACTGACATTAGAAATGCAGTATTTTTATTCGAAAGAGCGTATAGGATATCACTATCAGGTAGACCAGGCCCTGTTCATTTAAGCATTCCATTTGAAATTCAAGAAGCAGAATTACCTGAGTCTTCGTTATATTTAAATAAAGATAAATTACTTGAATATAATGAGAATGTTTTATGTGGAAATATGTCAGAAGCTTTAGAGGATATTAAAAAGTCTGAAAAAACATTGATTTTTGCTGGATGGGGATGCTATTTAAGCGAATCTATGAGTGAACTTAAAACTTTATCTGAAAAATTATCAGCTCCTATTATTACTACAATTAAGGGGCTATCAGCTATATCTTATGATTGGGATTATTTTATTGGACATATTGGAAATGGACAAAGAGATGGAATAATTAAATTTATATCAGATTATAATCCTGATACAGTATTGGTTCTTGGTTCAAGTATGTCAGATTATGAAGTAAGTTTAATAAATGATATTTTAGATAAAGCAAAGTGTATTCAAGTTGATATTTCACCAGAACAATTAGGGTTACATAGAGAAATCGACTTAGGTATTCAATCAGATTTAAAGGTATGGATAAAAGAAGTAAATAAACTATTAACACCTAAAAAATCGGGAGAAATAAAAGAAAAGATAGCTTCATTCAAAAATATGAGTGTACTAAAGCAATGTGAAAAGGCAGAAGATAATGATAAGTTTAGTTTTATGGCTAAGGCAATAAGTGAGTTGAATAAAGTATTACCTAAAAATGCTGTTGTTATACCTGATGCAGGTAATCATTGGCTAGATACATTATCTATGTATAATACAAAATCTGTAAATGGATTTTTTACTAATTCAGGTCTAGGATCAATGGGGCATGCAATAGGCTGTGCAATAGGGATGAAATTAGCTATGCCTGATAAAAGATTAGTATGTATTACAGGGGATGGTTCAGCATTAATGTTTGGTAATGAAATCTCAGTTTCTGCAAGATTAAAACTAGATAACATATTTATAGTTTTTAATAATTCTAGCCTAGGACGAGTAAGAACACATCAATATTTTTCATATGATCGTAAGTATATAGAATCAGATATTGACAATATCAACATTAGTAAGTGGGCAGAAGGTTTAGGAGCAGTAAGTTTTAGAGCAGAAACAATAGATCAATTTGTTAAATCTGTAAAAGAAGCAATAGAACTTAAAGGTACTAGTGTTATAGAAGCAGTTATTTCAAATGATGAAGTTCCAGTTGCCCTTAAAGATAATTATTCTAGATAACATTATATAGGTATTTGATAAATGTAATTAGACGTCAATGCAATTAATTAAGCTAAGGAAATTAAGGAAAATTTCTAATTATAGAGGGGAGGGAAAAATAAGATGAAAATATTATTAACAGGTGGAACAAAGGGAATTGGTTTAGCTATCTTAAAGCAGTTAATATCTGAAGGACATGAATGTACTATAATAAATAGAAGTAAAATTTCAAGTGAAGAAAAGTCTAAGATAACACAATGGATATACGATTTGAGTAATCCAACAGATGTTAAAAAAGTATGCGATAAAATAAAAAATACAGGTGAATTTGAAGTATTAATTAATAATGCAGGAGCTGGAACTCCATGTAAGTATGAAGATTTAAGCATAGAACAAATAGATGAAGAAATTAATTTAAATCTTAAGGCACCTATGATGATAATTGGCGCTGTTCTTCCATATATGAAGAAGAGAGGTTTTGGGAGAATAGTAAACCTTTCTTCAATATCAGGGAAATTAGGTACCCCTTATTTATTTACTTATAGTGCAGCAAAAGCTGGGATTAATTCATTAACTCAAAGTTTAGCAGGTTATTTAAGAAATACAGGAATAATGGTAAATGCTATTTGTCCTGGAGGCGTAGATACTGAAACGAGTGTTAATGGAAGAGCTAAAATCTCAAAATTGTTGAATTATAATGATGAAGATTATCAGAACCAAATGATAAATGAAATTGGTCTTGGAAGGCTTGTAAAGCCAGAAGAAGTAGCTGATATGGTTTCTTATTTAATTAGGCCAGAAAATGGATTCATCACAGGTCAATCAATAAATGTTTGCGGTGGCATAGAAGTTAGATAGAACAAAAAGGGAGTAAGCTAAAAAATATATCAAAGTGAGTTTTAATATTTATGAAAGGATGTTGAAAGATAGTGATGAATTCAAATATTAAAAAATTATTTTCTCTTGAAGGTAAAAATGTTTTTATTACTGGTTCAGCTAGCGGCATTGGACAAGCATGTGCAAAAGCTTGTTCAATGGCTGGAGCAAATATTATTGGTACTTATAATGAAAGAAGTTACTTGAAAACAGAAGAAATAGTAAGAAATAGTGGTAGTAAATTTTATCCTATAAAATTAGATTTAAGCAGTCTTAGTAGTACAAAAGCAGATGAAATTTTTTTAGATGCAGAAAAAAAATTTGGAAAGATTTCAGTGTTGATAAATGCTGCTGGAATAAATTTGAGAAATATGGCACTTGATTATTCAGAAGATGATTGGAATAAAGTTTTTGATGTAAATCTTAAGAGTTGTTTTTTATTGAGTCAAGCTATTGCAAAGCGTTGTAAAGATGAAAATAGGAAATGCAAAATAATAAATGTTGCATCACTTTTAAGTTTTCAAGCAGGATGCAGAACTACAGCATATACATCTTCTAAACATGGTGTAGTAGGTCTAACAAAGTTATTAGCAAATGAATGGGGGCAATATAACATAAATGTTAATTCTATTGCACCAGGATATATTAGGACAAGTATGACAGAAGATTTTCTTAATAATTCTGAAGTAAGTGATAGATATCTTGAACGAATACCACTTGGAAAGTGGGGGGAGCCAGATGACTTAATGGGAACTATAATTTTTCTTTCCTCACAGGCTTCAGATTATATTCAAGGAGCATGTATTGTAGTAGACGGAGGATATTTAAATAGCTAAATTTACTATGAGTAATGGAGGATAATAATGAAATATTTATACATTTGGGATGACATACCCGTTTTTTATGATATTCCTAGTTCTAACATAGAATCTAAAATATTAACTTTATTTGATTATTTAAATAATAAAGGAAAGTGTAAGTATACTTTATTTTCTAGATGTGAGTTTAATAAGTGGGTTAATAGCTTAGATAAAATAAAAAGTAATAATGTTATAGCTATTGGAACACGTCCAGCTTTATTTAAACCTAAAAGTATAACTAGCATATCAAATATAAAACCAAAACGTATTATAAGTCAAAATGGAAGCACTGATAATGTCATATTAGATGATTTGAGCAAATCAATTATAAATGATTGTATCAAAAAGAATGAAGATATACATTTTATTGAGGATGTAGTAGTTGGAGGAAGAACAATTAAAGGAATATGTGACTATTTAGATTCTCAAAATTATAAAGGAAAGAAAATTTTTCATGTCTTCACTGCCAATAAGTCTTCCGTAGATAAGTTGGAAAGTGAGTATTTAAATGAAATAATTATGGATGTTGGAATATATATGGAAGAAGAACCTATAAAGGGCAGCACATTGTTATGCTGTAGTGACTTACTATATGGAAAGCTTGGAAGTAAGCCATATATAGAAAGAACTGATCTTCTTAAGATGTTTTTCTTTGAAGATATAGATAAACTAGTTAAAGTTGTAAAAGAGATATTAGAATATGTTAATAGTAAAAAATTAAAATTAGGCGGTGAAAGTTTAAATGAATAAGTTGTTACCGAAATTAAGAGTTTCTATAATTGATAGATGTCAATTAAAATGTGTTTTTTGTGGTGGAAATGATAATAAAATGGAGAATTTCCAACCTGAATATATGGATACATTACTTTCTACAGAAAAGTTACTTAAAATAATTAAACAATATGTTTGTAGTGGTGGTAAATATGTTCAATTTACAGGTGGAGAACCATTGCTTAGAAAAGATTTGGAGTATATAGTAAGTAAAACATATGAATTTGGTGGAATACCAGAAATAAATACAAATGGACTTTTATTAACTTACGAAAAGGCATTGAAGTTGAAGGAAGCAGGAATAAATATAATTAAAGTATCAATTCCTTCATTTGATAGAGAGACATATAAAAAATTAACTAGGGTTGATGCTTTAGATAAAGTTTTAAATAATATTTCAAATGCTTTAAAAGTAGTTGATATAAGAATTAATATGGTAGCTACAAGAGAGTCTATGAAGAATATAGATAAGGCTATTGAAACATGTAGAAGCTTGAAAGTAAAACAATTATTACTTTTAGAACTTCTTTATTATCCACATGTAGAAAATGAAAAGAAAGTATTTGAAGATAAATATGTAGATATAAGAAGAGAGTATGGAGAACATATAGAAAAGATTACTGGAACTCCATTTAAACCTTTTTCATTTAACAATAGATTTGAAAATACATTATCAGTTTCTAAAAGTTTAGATAATAAATTTGAGATATATGTAAAACAAGCTAATCCAGTATTAAGAGTAAATAAGTGTTATGAATGTTCACATTTCTGTCAAGAAGGAATTTATGAATTAAGATTATCTACAGGTGGATATCTTAGCTTCTGTAATATCTGCAATGATTTTGGTATAGATATATCAAAAATTAATAATGATGAAGAAATTTTATCAATATTTACAAATTATAAAGAAATATTAGCTCCTGCAACAGAAAGTAAATTTGATGAATTTATTAGCTGTCATAAATTATGCATAAATAATAAATAAAAGATAGTAAGGTATCTATATTATTAAAACTATTTAAGGAGAAAGAAATGAATAGAATTTTTTGCTTTGATCTTGATAATACTTTATATCTTCCACAAAAAAGAATTTTAGAGTTGGTAGACAACAATATTAAGAGATTTATTTATGAAAAGTTTAAGTATAATTCAGATGAGATATATGAACTTCGTAAAGGATATGATGAAAAATATGGATCAACTCTTATGGGGTTAATAAAAGAGAAATATATAGATCCATTAGAATATCTTAAATATATACATGATATAGATTCTAGATATTTACCAGAGTATGATCAAAAACTAAGGAGTATGCTTGAAAAATTAGATGGAAAAATTATATTAATAACAAATAGCTATAAAGAGTATGCAATCAGATTATTAAAACATATAGGGATATATGATTTATTTGATAATATTTTTGATATTGTTGATATGGATTACTTTTATAAATCTTATCCTGGAAGTTATTTGAAGGTGTTGAAAAAGATTAATGTGACTCCTGATAAATGTATAATGTTTGATGATTCATGGAGACAGTTGTCTAGTGCAAAAAATATCGGAATGACTACTGTTTTAGTAGGAAAACATATATATAAAAGTAATGCTGATTTTAATATAGAAAATATATATAAGTTACCTGATATATTAGAAAAGTTAGAGATAAAGAAAGAAGTTATAAGTTAAAGTATAAAAGATTTACCTAATCTTTGATGAGAATAGGTAAATCTTAAATTTATTTAGAATTATTTATATTGTTATACATTGTTGATAAGTTTTTAGAAATAGTTTCAACTAAATCTAAGTTCTTTAAAGCAGAAGAATTAATTTCATCTATTGAATCAGTAACGTTTTTAATTGATTTTGAAATATTATTTAATGAAGAATTAATATTAGTTACAGATTCTGTACTCATTTGAGAAAGCTTACTCATTTCACTTGCAACTATCTTAAATCCTTTTCCTTCTTCACCAGCTCTAGATGCCTCTATTGAAGCGTTTAAAGCAAGCATTTTAGTTCTAGTAGCATTTCCTTTTATTGAGTCTACTACTAAATAAACATCTTCCAAGTTTTGCGATAATGTATTTACAAAGTTATTTACCTCTTTTAATTCATTAACTGTATTGGTTGATGAACTTAATATATGTTCTATAGAGTCATCTGATTCTTTTATCATATCTTTCATTAAGTGATTACTATTTTCTAGTGCATCTAATTTTTCTAAGGAATAAACACAAGTTATACAGCCTACAACTTTTCCATCGTCAAATATAGGAACTATATTCCCTTCTATTTTAATTCCGAAAACTTCCCTTGGAACAGCTGTATGTATTGTTTTTCCTTGTTTCATAGCTTTGTATAAAGCATCCTCTTTATTCTCAAGTTCGTAACCTATATCAAAATGTAAAGGAAAAGTTTCAGATTTACTGAAGTGTTAGCAGTAATTGTATTTGAAGATACAGCACTTGAATTTGTATTAGGTGAAGTAGTTATTATAGTATTATCTTTATCTATTACACTATCAGTAATGCTATCATCAACTATTTCATCAGTGTTATCATTGTCGTCATCAGTTATTCCACCATTATTAGAATTATCATCGTCAGTGATATTATCATCAGTTATTTCGTCATCTTCAACCTTATCTTTATTATTGATTGTAGTAACTTCTAAAGCGTTAGATATAACTGAACCATTAGAAAAGTGGAATTCTACAGAGTTCACTCCATTATATAAACTTAAATATAAGAAAGCATCTTTAGATATAGTAATTGAGTTTTCAGTAACGTCTAAATAGCTTGTATTTACCTCTACATTATTAATAAAGAATTTTGTTATTTTTAGACCTTTTAAATCTAAGTTTTCCAGAACTATATCTTTTGGCTCTTTATAGTCGAATGTTACTTGTTCATGTTTTATATCTGGAGCACCAACAAATTCATTATTATCATCACCAGGAGTTTCAGGAGTTTCTTCTTCACTAACATCGCCGTTACCAGGTTCCTTGTTATCATCTGGGGCATTACCAAGAGTTTCAGGAGCAGGTGGTAAAATAATTTCATCCTCTGTTATTTTTACAGATACTTGACCACTTAAATATGATTGGTCTGAGAAGATAATACTCATAAC
The DNA here is from genome assembly GCA_015058405.1 of Clostridium sp. GTDB lineage: Bacteria > Bacillota > Clostridia > Clostridiales > Clostridiaceae > Clostridium. The sequence continues at coordinate 56,017 of SVCL01000134.1, read as the reverse complement.
ACAGCTTTTTACAGTTATATTTGGTATTATTTTTGTTTCAATAACTTCTCTTGGAATAGTAATTGTTCCTTCTTCTTCAGAGATGATTAATTCGCTCCCTGATATTCTATAAGTATAAATATTAAGATATTGTACGTCTAAACCATTAAAATTTACATTTCTAATAACTACGTCACTAGGCATAAGTTTGTTAATTACAACAGTTTGCTTTTCTATCGTTGCGCTAGAGGCACGTGATTGTATAGAAGCAGTATCAATGGAAGATTCTAATGTATTGGCTAATACAGGTTGTGCGTTAATGGCACAAGTTAATAGTCCACTAGTAAGAAGAGTAGCTAGAAGTTTTTCTTTATTTTTTCTTCTAAGCCTATTACGTTCATTTTGTTTTTTTAACATTTCTTTTTTACTCATAAATTTCCCTTTTATCCTTTGTTTTTGTTAATAATATAAATTCTTATATATTATATCGTGCATAGGTTTTCAATGCTGAATATTTATATGATGTAGATATTATTGGCGATATTCCAATTGAAGTTAAACAAAATATAATTAAGCTGCTTAAAAATTGTCCGGTAAAAAAAACTTTATCTAAAGATATAGAATTCGTAGAAGGAAAAATGTAATTTAAGGTTATCCTTAAAATCTAAAGTTCTTATTTTAAAAAGTTTTATTTTATTAAGTATCACTTTTTATTTATATATTTGGTAAAATATAATATGTTTAAAAAAAATATTTTTTGATATATAATATAAAATAATATAAATCATTAGAGGGTGTGTGGGAATTGCTTATAAATACGCATAAGATATTAGCTAATAATATTTTAAGACAAGCAAGTAATGAAAAAGTATTTTTATTAGATAAAAAGAAATTTGTATGGGGAAACCTTAAGCCTGATTGCGTTTCTAAGTATAAATTTAAAAAACACTTCTACGATGAAAGTATTGAAATGATTTTAGAAAAGATAGATTTTTTATCTACCTTAACTGTTGAAGAGATTTATTTTAGTTATGGTAGAAAAAAATTTAGTGCGGAGCTAGGTGTTATTTGCCATTTTATTTGTGACTTTTTTTGTTTAGCTCATAATAGAAGATGGAGATTAAAGAGTGCTTTTAAAAAACATATGATGTATGAACAAGAACTTAATAAGATAGCTAAAAGATATGAGTTTAAAAAAGTTGATCAAGAATTAACGAATATTAAGTTTGTAAAAGAATTTATAGAAAAATATATTTTGGAATATGAAAATCTTGATGAGTATTATGAAGTTGATTTAGATTATTCGTTTTTTATATGTAGTAATATAATCAACTTGGTTTTAGAAACAGTACTAGCAAATAAATGCGTTGAAAAGGTTGGATAACTTTTTACTGTTTTGTATGATTTAATCATGCAAAGCAGTATTTTTTTGCCATTTTGACTTGAAAATTTAAATATTTTTATATTTTTTTATGGATATCTTTACAAAAATGAATTTTTAGAGTAATATTAAATCAACATATGAGCAAATGTTCATATGATAATATCAAGGGGGATAATTATAGTGGAAAATAATATAGATAAATGCAATTGTAATGTGATTCATGAAGAAATAGTAAGGGAAGTTAAAGATAAAATACCACAAGAGGAAACATTATATGATTTAGCTGAATTTTTCAAGGTGTTTGGAGATTCAACTAGGATAAAAATAATATGTGCGCTTTTTGAATCAGAAATGTGTGTCTGTGATTTATCAGCGTTATTAAATATATCTCAATCGGCTATTTCGCATCAATTAAGGATGTTGAAGGCTACTAGATTAGTTAAGTTTAGAAGACAAGGAAAGGTAGTATATTATTCATTAGATGATGAGCATGTAAAGCACATATTTGATGAAGGTTTAAGACATATTACAGAATAAAAAAGGAGGGGTTAATTTATGGCAAAGCAACTTTTGAAGCTTAAATTAAAGGGACTAGATTGTGCGAATTGTGCGAATAAAATCGAAAGAAAGATTAACACACTAAATGAAGTGAATGAAGCAACGGTGAACTTTTCTACTGAGTCTTTAATTGTAGATATGAATGAAGATACTGTTAAGGACGATTTGCTAAAAAAAATCAAAAACATAGTAAAAGATATAGAACCGGATGTAGTTGTAGAGGAACAAAAGAATGGTAAGGAAACTATTAGAAAGAGTTCAAATGATTTAGAATTTAAATTAACTTTAAAAGGTTTAGGATGTGCAAACTGTGCAAATAAAATTGAAACTAGAGTTAATAAATTAGAGGAAGTAAAGGAAGCAGTTTTAAATTTTTCTACTTCAATTCTTAATGTAACTTTAAAAGAGGCTTCATCAAAAGGTGCTGTTATAAATGTAATCAAAAAAATAGTTAATGATCTAGAGCCAGATGTTGAAGTTATAGAAAATAAATCAAGAATTAAGGAGAAAGAAATAAATGCATGTTGTTCTGGAGATGAACATGGTCATAATCATTGTGGTTGTGGACATGAGCACAATGAACATAATCACGAACATTGTGGCTGTGGGCATGAGCACCATGAACATAATCATGAACATTGTGACAGTGTACATAAACATCATGAACATGATCATCATGATAGTCAGGAGATGGCAGAAAAGAAAAGCTCTTTGTTAAAGGGAAAGGCTAACTTGATGTTAGGAAGTTTACTGTATGTGATAGCTTTATTTATGGATAAAGGTCAACCTTTTATACCCATACTATTTGTTGCAAGTTATGTGTTAATAGGTGGAGATGTTGTTTATAAGGCATTTAGGAATATATTAAAGGGTGACTTATTTGATGAGAATTTCCTTATGACAGTGGCTACAGTTGGAGCTTTTGCTATTGGAGAATATCCTGAGGCAGTAGCGGTAATGTTATTTTATCAAATAGGAGAATTATTCCAAGGATATGCGGTATCAAAATCTAGAAAATCTATATCTTCATTGATGAATATAAGAGCTGATTATGCAAATCTTTTAATAAATGGAGTAGAAAAAAAGGTATCTCCAGAAGAAGTGGAGTTAGATGATATTATATTAATAAAACCAGGAGAAAGAGTGCCTTTAGATGGAGTTATTATTGAGGGAACATCATCTTTAGATACTTCAGCGTTAACAGGAGAATCAGTTCCTAGAACAGTTAATAAAGATGATGAAATTCTTTCAGGTACTATAAATCTTTCGGGAGTAATTAAAGTTAAGGTAACTAAAGAATTTGCAGAATCTACAGTAACAAGAATATTAGAACTTGTTCAAAATGCAGGAAGCAAAAAAGCTTCTACAGAAAAGTTTATAACTAAGTTTGCAAGATATTATACACCAATAGTAGTAGGATTAGCGGTTATTTTAGCAGTAATACCACCTATTGTAATTAAGGATGCAGTATTTTCAGAATGGCTTTATAGAGCTTTAATATTCCTGGTTGTTTCTTGTCCTTGTGCATTAGTTATATCAGTACCACTTGCATTATTTGCAGGGATTGGAGGGGCTTCGAAAAAGGGCTTATTAATTAAAGGCGGAAATTATTTAGAAGCTTTAAAAGATGTTGATACAGTAGTTTTTGATAAGACTGGAACTTTAACTAAAGGTGTTTTTAAGGTTACAAAAGTAAGTGCTGTTAACATAGAAGAAAAAGAACTTTTGAGGATAGCAGCTTTTGGAGAGAGTTTTTCAAATCATCCTATAGCAAGGTCTATAATAAAGGCTTTTGATGGAGAAATAGATAAAGAATTGGTATCTAATTATGAAGAAATATCAGGTAATGGTATAAGAGTAAATATTGAAGGTAAATCAGTATTGTTAGGAAATATTAAGCTTATGAATAAGTTTAACATTAAATATACTGAAGCTAAGGAAATAGGAACTATAATTCATATAGCTATAGATAATGAATATAAAGGATATATAGTTATTGCAGACGAAATAAAGAATGATTCATTAAAAGCTCTAGAAAAATTAAAGAGAGTTGGAGTTGATAGAACTGTAATGCTTACAGGAGATAATAAAGGTACTGCAGAAGGAGTAGCTAAGGAACTTGGAATTACTACAGTTTATTCAGAATTATTACCTGATGACAAGGTGGAAAAGATTGAAGAAGTTTTAAGTACACAAAAAGAAAATAAAAAAGTAATATTTGTTGGAGATGGAATTAATGATGCTCCTGTTCTTGCTAGAGCTGATATAGGTGTTGCAATGGGTGGTATCGGATCTGATGCAGCTATAGAAGCGGCAGATGTTGTGTTAATGAGAGATGAATTAACAGCCTTAAGTGAAGGAATAAATATAGCAAAGCATACAAATAGTATCTTATGGCAAAATATTATATTTTCATTAGGAATTAAGATTGTAGTTTTAATATTAAGTGCTCTAGGAATAGCAAATATGTGGGAAGGCGTGTTTGCAGATGTTGGGGTTACTTTAATAGCGGTTCTTAATTCAATGAGAGCATTAAAAATAAAATAAAAAATTCGACAATTAGAAAAAATAATTCAAAAATTATTAAAAAATAATTAAAAATCAAATTGGAATATTGACTTGAATTAATTATAAAAGTATAATGATGTAGTTAATTGTACTTTCAGGCATGAGAGAGTAGCAAGCAGAAGTTTTTCTGCTATATACATGTAGATGATTTTCATCTAGCTTTGTATTAAATTATGAGACTTATGTATGGCGTGTAGGGTTCGCTGTACGTGCATAAGTCTCTTTTTTATATTATTAAATATAAAATTAATAATATTTTTATAAAAATATTAAATTAGCGATTTTTTTAGATTATTTTACAAATACTAAGAGTAAAATAATTTAAAAAGGAGCATATGAATGAGTTTTATATCAATAGTGTTAATAGCCATAGGTCTTGCTATGGATGCAACAGCAGTATCATTGACTCTTGGAATTAATTTAAGTAAAAATGATAGAGTAGGTGTTGCTTTAAAATCAGGATTTTTCTTTGGCTTATTTCAAGGGTTAATGCCTTGGATAGGGTGGATATTAGGTATAAATTTTATCAGCTATATAGAAAAGATAGACCATTGGATAGCTTTTGCTTTGCTTTCGGTTATAGGTGGTAAGATGATTATAGAAGGAATAAGGAATGAGGATGAAGAAAATAATATAAAAGATTATTCATTAAAGAGATTTATATTGTTATCTATAGCGACGAGTATAGACGCTTTAGCAGTTGGAGTAAGTTTTGCTTTTTTAAATGTTAATATATTTTCAGCTGTTTTAGTAATTGGGATAATTACTTTTATTTTTTGTGTTATAGCAGTTTTTTTAGGTGAATTAGTTGGCAAGGTATTGAAGTCAAAAGCTGAAGTCTTTGGAGGAGTAATTTTAATATTTATAGGGATAAAAATTCTTGTAAATCACTTGTTTTTACAGTAATTCATTTTTTGTGAAATTATGATAATAAATACAAGTATAATTATAAAATTATGTTTAAAATTTACAAATAATTATGATAAAAGTAATAGATAAAATGTTAACTTTTATGGTAATATAGAGTAGACGAATATATAATATGGAGGAAGTTATATAGATTTCATAATTCCTTTATAAAAAAATATATATATTATCACAACTATGTTTGTTAAAAAATAGATTATAAAGAGGAGAAACAGTATGGAAAAGAAGAAAAACATTTCTATGGCTGTAATAAAAAGATTACCTAAGTATCATAGATACCTTAAGGAATTGATGGCGAATGATGTAGATAGAATTTCGTCCAAAGAACTAGGTGAGAAAATAGGTTTTACAGCATCACAAATACGTCAAGATTTAAACTGTTTTGGGGATTTCGGACAACAAGGATATGGATATAATGTTAGAGATTTATTCAACCAAATAAGGGAAATTTTGGGGTTAAACAAAGAGTATAAAACTGTTCTCATAGGTGCAGGGAATATCGGACAGGCTATAGCTAATTATACTGGTTTTGATAAATTAGGATTTGAATTCACAGGTATTTTCGATGCTAATCCTAAATTAGTAGGGATGAAAATTAGAGATATAGAGATAAATGAAATAGATACATTAGAAGAGCATTTACAAAAAAATGCTATAGATATTGGAATCATATGTGTACCTAAACTTAAGGCTCAAAATGTATGCGATACACTAGTGGCTGGAGGAGTAAAAGGCATATGGAATTTTGCTCCAATAGACTTAAATGTTCCAGAAGATGTAACTGTTGAGAATGTACATTTAAGTGAAAGTATATTAACGCTAATATATTTATTACACAGTAAAGAAGAACTAGAAAAATAATACATGTAAAAAGTTTTTAAAATTAACATAAAATCTCAAAAAAAACATTGAAAAAAAATTAACAAAGTAATATAATGATAATTGAAGTTGAAAAACTTCAATTATTTTTTTGTAAAGATTGTGATATTCTTAACAAGAGAAGAATAAGGGTAATTAAGCAATATATTTTTTTTGCTTTTTATATGGATAAAAATTATATATTTGTAATTAATTATGATTACATACAAGGGAAGATGGAGGGAAAAGCGTGGAACTTAAAAATGTAATTTTAGAAAAAGAAGATCATTTAGCCATTGTAACTATTAACAGACCAAAGGCGTTAAACGCTCTAAATTCAGACACTTTAAAGGACCTTGACACAGTAATTGAAGATTTAGAAAAAGATAATAATATTTATGCAGTAATCTTAACTGGTGCAGGGGAAAAATCTTTTGTAGCTGGTGCTGATATTGCAGAAATGAAAGATCTAAGTGAAGAAGAAGGTAAGAACTTTGGTACTTTAGGAAATGATATTTTCTTAAGACTAGAAAATTTAGACAAGCCAGTAATAGCTGCTATACCTGGATTTGCTTTAGGTGGAGGTTGCGAACTTTCAATGGCATGTGATATAAGAATAGCTTCTGAAAAAGCTAAATTTGCTCAACCGGAAGCAGGACTTGGAATTACACCAGGATTTGGAGGAACTCAAAGACTTTCAAGAATAGTAGGTATGGGTAAAGCTAAGGAACTTATATACACTTGTGACATGATTAAAGCTGACGAAGCTTTAAGAATTGGTTTAGTAAATAAAGTAGTAGCTCCAGAAGAACTTATGAATGAAGCAAAAGCTATGGCTAATAAGATAATAGCAAATGCTCCAATTGCAGTTAAGATGTGTAAAGATGCTATTAATAGAGGAGCACAAGTAGATATAAATAATGCAGTAAAAATAGAGGAAGAAGACTTTGGTAAGTGCTTTAGTACAGCAGACCAAACAGAAGGTATGACTGCATTCTTAGAAAGAAGAGAAAAGAACTTCCAAAACAAATAAATTGTTTTAAAGATATTTAAGGAGGGTAATTTAAATGAATTTCCAATTAACTAGAGAACAAGAATTAGTACAACAAATGGTTAGAGATTTCGCAGTAAATGAAGTTAAACCAATTGCTGCTGAAATTGATGAAACAGAAGAATTCCCAATGGAAAATGTAAAGAAAATGGCTAAGCTTGGAATGATGGGTATTCCATTTTCTAAAGAATATGGAGGAGCAAATGGTGATGTTTTATCATACATTTTAGCTGTTGAAGAATTATCAAAGGTATGTGCTACAACAGGTGTTATCCTTTCAGCTCATACTTCATTATGTGCTTCAGTAATCAATGAAAATGGTACTAAAGAACAAAAAGATAAGTATTTAGCTGATCTTTGTAGCGGTAGAAAAATAGGTGCTTTCGGTTTAACTGAACCAGGTGCTGGTACTGATGCAGCAGGACAACAAACAACTGCAGTCTTAGAAGGAGACCACTATGTATTAAACGGATCTAAGATATTTATAACAAATGGTGGAGTTGCAGAAACATTTATAATATTTGCAATGACTGATAAGAGCAAGGGAACTAAAGGTATTTCAGCATTTATAGTTGAAAAATCATTCCCAGGATTCTCAGTAGGAAGCCTTGAAAATAAGATGGGTATTAGAGCATCATCTACTACAGAACTTATTATGGAAAACTGTATAGTACCTAAGGAAAACTTAATAGGTAAAGAAGGTACTGGATTTAAGATAGCAATGAAAACTCTTGATGGAGGAAGAATTGGTATAGCTGCTCAAGCATTAGGTATTGCAGAAGGTGCTTATGAAGAAGCAGTTGCTTATATGAAAGAAAGAAAACAATTTGGTAGACCAATAGCTGCATTCCAAGGTTTACAATGGTATGTTGCTGAAATGGACGTTAAGATAGAAGCAGCTAGACATTTAGTATATAAAGCTGCAACTAAGAAACAAGCAGGTCAACCTTATACAGTTGATGCTGCAAGAGCTAAGCTATTTGCTGCTGAAACTGCAATGGAAGTTACAACTAAGGCATTACAAATCCTTGGTGGATACGGATATACTAAGGAATATCCTTTAGAAAGAATGATGAGAGATGCTAAGATAACTGAAATCTATGAAGGAACTTCAGAAGTTCAAAAGATGGTTATCTCTTCAAGCGCTTTAAGATAGGAGGATTTTAAATAATGAATATAGTAGTTTGTGTAAAACAAGTTCCAGATACAACAGCTGTAAAAATAGACCCAGTTAAGGGTACTTTAATAAGAGATGGTGTTCCATCAATTATAAATCCAGAAGATAAGCATGCATTAGAAGCAGCTTTACAATTAAAAGAACAAGTTGGTGGAAAGGTAACAGTATTAAGCATGGGTCTTCCAATGGCTAAAGCAGCACTTAGAGAAGCTTTATGTATGGGAGCTGATGAAGCTGTACTTTTAACAGATAGAGCACTTGGAGGAGCTGATACATTAGCAACTTCAAAGGCACTTGCAGGAGCAATCAAGAAGTTAGATTATGATATAGTTTTCGCAGGAAGACAAGCTATAGATGGTGATACTGCTCAAGTTGGACCTGAAATAGCAGAACATTTAGATATACCACAAGTAACTTACGTTCAAGATGTTAAAATCGAAGGAGATAAGTTAGTTGTAAATAGAGCGTTAGAAGACGGACATCAAATAGTAGAAGTTAAGACACCATGTCTATTAACTGCAATAGAAGAATTAAATGCACCTAGATACATGAATGCAGGAAGAATTTTTGCTACTAGCGATGATGAAATCAAAGTATTTACTGCAGATGACATTGATGTAGATAAGGCTGAATTAGGACTTAAAGGTTCACCTACAAAGGTTAAGAAGTCAATGACTAAGGAAGTTAAAGGCGCAGGAGAATTAGTTAAGGAACCAGCTAAAGAAGCAGCAAATTATGTTTTATCAAAATTAAAAGAAAAACACTACATCTAAGATAATAGGAGGGTAATTTATTATGAATATAGCAGATTACAAAGGCGTTTGGGTCTTTGCTGAACAAAGAGAAGGCGAATTACAAAAAGTATCTTTAGAACTACTTGGAGAAGGTAGAAAGATTGCAGATAAATTAGGAGTAAAGTTAACTGCTTTATTACTAGGAGATAAAATAGAAGCTTTAAGCGAAACATTAGCTAAGCATGGTGCTGATGAAGTATTAGTTGTAGAAGATGAAAAATTAGCTAGCTATACTACAGATGCATATGCAAAAGTTATTTGTGATTTAGCAACTGAAAGAAAGCCAGGAATACTTTTCATAGGAGCAACATTTATCGGAAGAGACTTAGGTCCAAGAGTTGCTGCTAGATTAGAAACTGGATTAACTGCTGACTGTACATCTTTAGATGTAGAAGTTGAAAATGGAGGACTTTTAGCTACAAGACCTGCTTTTGGTGGTAACTTAATGGCTACAATAGCTTGTCCAGAACATAGACCACAAATGGCTACAGTAAGACCAGGAGTATTTGCTAAGGTAGATGCTGATCCTTCTAAATGTAATGTTGAAAAGGTAGAAGTTAAATTAACTGATGCTGATGTTAGAACTAAAGTATTAGAAACAATTAAGAGTAAAAAAGATGTTGTAGATATCTCAGAAGCTAAGGTTATCGTAGCTGGTGGTAGAGGTGTTGGTTCTAAAGAAAACTTTGCATTATTAGAAGAATTAGCAGAAGTTTTAGGTGGAACAGTAGCTGGTTCAAGAGCTGCAGTTGAAAAAGGATGGATTGATAATGCATACCAAGTTGGACAAACTGGTAAGACTGTAAAACCTTCAATCTATGTAGCTTGTGGTATTTCAGGAGCTATCCAACACGTTGCAGGTATGCAAGATTCAGATATGATTATAGCTATTAACAAAGATGAAACAGCTCCAATCATGAAAGTAGCAGACTACGGTATAGTAGGAGACGTTAAGAAAGTTTTACCTGAACTTATAGCTCAAGCTAAAGAAATGATGAAATAATTTATTAAAACAAAAAATATTAACATATATAAATATATGTATTTTAGGGGGTTTTTCAAGATGAAAAAGGTTTTTGTACTTGGTGCTGGAACAATGGGATCTGGAATCGTTCAAGCTTTTGCACAAAAAGGTTGCGAAGTAATAGTTAGAGATATTAAAGATGAATTCGTTCAAAGAGGTATCGCTGGTATAACTAAAGGTTTAGAAAAAAGAGTTGCTAGAGGAAAGATGACTGAAGAAGACAAAGATGCAATACTTTCAAGAATTTCAGGAACAACTGATATGAAGTTAGCTGCTGATGCTGATTTAGTAGTAGAAGCTGCTATAGAAAACATGAAAATCAAGAAAGAAATATTCGCTGAATTAGATGAAATTTGTAAGCCAGAAACAATTTTAGCTTCAAATACATCATCATTATCTATAACAGAAGTAGCATCAGCTACAAAGAGACCTGATAAGGTTATAGGAATGCACTTCTTTAACCCAGCTCCAGTAATGAAGCTAGTTGAAGTTATCAGAGGTATAGCTACATCACAAGAAACTTTCGAAGCAGTTAAAGCTTTAGCTCTTGAAATAGGAAAGGAACCAGTAGAAGTAGCAGAAGCTCCTGGATTCGTTGTAAACAGAATTCTTATTCCAATGATCAACGAAGGTATTGGAATTTATGCTGATGGTATAGCATCAGTTGAAGATATAGATAAAGCTATGAAGTTTGGTGCTAACCACCCAATGGGACCATTAGAATTAGGTGATTTAGTTGGATTAGATATAGTTTTAGCTATTATGGATGTTTTATATAATGAAACTGGTGATTCTAAGTACAGAGCTCATACTTTATTAAGAAAGTATGTTAGAGCTGGATGGCTTGGAAGAAAGACTGGAAAAGGTTTCTACGACTATTCTAAGTAAAATTGATTATATAAAAGTAAATACTTACTTTGGTATTTAGTAAGTGGCGTGTTAAATGATTTTGTTTGTTTAGCACGTCATTTTTTTGTTAGTATTAATTGTTTACAAATCTAGATTACAAAAAAGAAAATAAGAAAATAAACGCAAAAAAATAAAAATATGGTAAAATGTATATGTTAATTCAATTAAGGGGTGATTAAAAATGAAAAAGAGAATTTTATCAATGTTATGTAGTGTGTGTTTAGGGGCTTCATTAATGTTTTCTGTGTCAAATGTAGCTAAGGCCCAAGAGCTAAAAGCAACAAAGGTTGGAGATGTTATGAATGATGAACAAGTGAAGAATAGTCAAGAAATATTAAAAAAGAATCCTGATTTAATTAAGAAGATTAGCGATGCTAATAAGATTTATAATAGTATTAACAGTGGTTCTGTACTTTCAGGTCCAGCACCTGCAGTTTCTCAATATTATGTATATTTTGTTGCTGACTCAACAGATGGTACAAATTATACTGGAGAAGAGGTAACTGGGAAAAGTATGACACAATATGATCATAATGGTACTATATATGTTATAACAATAGAAGTTGGATATGGAAGAGAATATACATGGTTTAATGGAGGGTTAATAGATTTATATGATAGTGAGATATTAGATTTTAATAATGATAGAATTGTGGATGGTTTCTGGAATGTGTTTAAAATAGATAATGTTACTAGTGGAACATTTAAAAGTAGATCAGACTCATATAATAGTCCTAGGAATTCTATAACAACATCAATATTTATACAGTAGTAGGTGATGAAAAATGAATATACAATTTGATAATATTCCAAATGACTTTTGGAAGGTTAAGACTATAGATAAGAGAAATAAATCAAAAATACAAGAAGGTAATAAATTACAAAATGGATTAGATTCAAAAGTTAATATGAATGATTCTGATGCTCCAAAATTATCAGTTGTTTCTCTTCATAGGGATAGTTCAACAGGGTTTGTTACTCAAATAATGAAAAATGATATATTGTTAGATTATTCTTTAAAAGGTAAGGGTTATAACGATATAATGAAAGCTATTAGAAAAGAAAATATGTCTTATTATAGTAATATGTCTGATGATGAAGTATTGAAAAATATTATTAATCGCTAGGTAGAAAAATAGATTTGCTTAGAAATAAAGAAGTTGTATTTAATTGGTAAACATATCGATTAAATATAACTTCTTTTTTATTTATCAATATTATTATGAATGATTTTTATTCTAAGCCTTATATAAATTATAAGATAAAACAGCTTGTATACAAGTTTAACTAAACTTGTATACAAGCTGTGAAGCGGCTTAAATACAAGGATTTATGTGTTTTATGGATTATGCTTAGATTAATAAAATTAAAGAGACCATAATATATTTATTAAATAAGAAAATTTTTATGCAATAAAAATAATTAAAGTTTTCTTATAAACTTTTATATTAAATCAAAAAACACTATAAGTAAATTTTATCATATTTACATATTATATTCAAAAATGTTATAATTTCCAGTGTGGAGGTGTGGTTAAAAATGATGAGATTTACATTACCAAGAGACCTTTATTATGGTAAAGGTTCTATGGAACAATTAAAAAATATTAAGGGTAAAAAAGCGGTTTTAGTACTAGGTGGAGGATCAATGAAAAGGTTTGGATTCGTTGATAAAGCCCTAGATTATTTAAAAGAAGCTGGAATTGAAACAAAAATAATAGAAGGAGTAGAACCAGATCCTTCTGTAGAAACAGTTTATGCTGGTGCAAAAACAATGCAAGAATTTGGACCAGACTGGATTATATCAATGGGTGGAGGATCACCTATTGATGCAGCAAAAGCTATGTGGGTATTCTATGAACATCCAGAATTAACTTTTGATGATATTAAAGATCCTTTTACAATACCAGAATTAAGAAGCAAGGCTAAGTTCTTAGCTATTCCATCAACTAGTGGGACAGCTACAGAAGTAACAGCATTTTCAGTTATAACTGATTATAAAACTGAGATAAAGTATCCTTTAGCTGATTTTAATATAACACCAGATGTTGCTATAGTAGATTCAGAACTTGCAGAAACAATGCCAAAGAAATTAACAGCACATACTGGAATGGATGCATTAACTCATGCTATTGAAGCTTATGTAGCAACTTTACATTCACCATTTACAGATCCTTTAGCTTTAAAGGCTATAGAAATGATAAAAGATGAATTATTAAAATCTTATAATGGTGATAATGATGCAAGAGAACAAATGCATTATGCTCAATGTTTAGCAGGAATGGCATTCTCTAATGCTTTACTAGGAATTTGCCATAGTATGGCACATAAAACAGGAGCAGTATTCCATATACCTCATGGATGTGCAAATGCTATTTACTTACCATATGTAATTAAGTTTAATGCTAAAACATGTTTAAACAGATATGCTGAAATAGCTAAGAGAATAGGTTTAGTAGGTAATACTGATGAAGAATTACTAGAAGCTTTAATTAATATGATTAAGAACTTTAATAAGGATATGGAAATTCCATCAACATTAAAGGAATATGGAATTGAAGAAGATAAGTTTAATGAAGTAGTTGACTTGATTTCTGAAAGAGCTATCCTAGATGCATGTACAGGTGCAAATCCAAGAACAATAAATAAAGAAGAAATGAAGAAACTATTTACTTGTTCTTATTATGGTACAGAAGTAGATTTCTAATTAGTTTAGATTTCATGTGAACCGAAAAAAGAATTGATATATTTGTTCCTTTGAGGCTAATTGACTGCAGGGAGAATTTCTATCTTTGTGAAAATTTAATTGGACGTAAGGTCAAAACTCGCTAAAGCTCAAACAGTTGACCTTATAGTCGTCCAATTAAATTCCCACAAAGATGAAATTCTAAACCCTTAGTCAAATGCTCAAATCCACAAAGATATCAATTCTTTTTTCTATGTACACGAAACTAAGCTATCATATCTAAAGAGTTTATACATAGATTTAGAATTTATGTAAACAAAAAAATAATTATTATATTTGCGGAACTGAGCATATTGATAAGGGGACTAGTATTTCATCTTTTAGATAATTAATAGGACGCATCTAAATCCAGCTGTCTGAACGGATGTGAGTTCTGGATTTTCGTCCTATTAATTAGATAAAAGATAGAAATACTCCCCGAAATCAATCAGCCTCAGTGGAGTCAAATATAATAATTATTTTTTAGTTACCATAACATCTAAACTATTAGTTGCCATAACATCTAAACTACCATAAAAGAATTATGTAATATTAAGTAAAATTAAATAAGTTAAGCATGAATATTTTAAGTGAATTATATCATATTTTAATGTATGAGAAATGAGATGGGAGAAAGATATGTATAAAATACTTAAAAAGGAGAGGCTTAACAAAAATATTTATTTGATGAATGTTAAAGCTGATAGGGTTGCTAAATCTGCTAAACCAGGTCAGTTTGTTATTGCCAAAATTGATGATAAGGGTGAAAGAATTCCTCTAACTATTTGTGATTACGATGAAGATAAGGGAAATGTAACTATAGTATTTCAAACTATAGGAGCTTCAACTGAAAAAATGGCTCAATTAAATGTTGGCGAATGTTTTAAGGATTTTGTTGGACCTTTAGGAAATCCTTCAGAACTTATTAATGAAGATTTAGAAGTTTTAAAAAATAAAAAAATAATTTTTATTGCTGGTGGAGTAGGAACAGCTCCAGTTTATCCACAAGTTAAATGGTTAAATTCTAAAGGTGTTAAGGCTGATGTTATTGTTGGCGCTAGAAATAAAGATATTGTAATACTGGAAGAAGAGATGAAAAAAATTGCAGGCAATTATTATTTGGCAACAGATGATGGATCTTCAGGATTTAAGGGATTAGTTACAGATAAGCTTAAGGACTTAGTTAATAATGAAGGAAAAAGATATGATTTGGTAGTGGCTATTGGTCCTATGATAATGATGAAGTTTGTTTCTTTACTTACCAAGGAATTAGATATAAAGACTATTGTAAGTTTAAATCCTATTATGGTAGATGGTACAGGCATGTGTGGTGCTTGTAGGGTATCTATAGGAGGAAAAGTTAAATTTGCATGTGTGGACGGACCAGAATTTGATGGACATCTTGTTGATTTTGAAGAAGCTATGAGGAGGCAAAATATATATAAGACAGAAGAAGGAAGAGCTTTATTAAGACTTAAGGAAGGTAGTACACATCATGGCGGATGTGGTTTTTGTGGAGGTTGATAAATAGTATGAAGATTTCAAAGAGAATACCTGTATTAGAACAAGAACCAAAGGAAAGAGCAAAGAACTTCGAGGAAGTATGTTTAGGATATACTGATGAAGATGCAGTAATGGAAGCCTCTAGATGTTTAAATTGCAAGAATCCACGTTGCATGAGTAAATGTCCTGTAAGTATAGAAATCCCCAAGTTTGTACAAGAAGTCAAAAAAGCTAATTTCAAGGAAGCTGCAAAAATTATATCTAAAAACTCATCCTTACCTGCTATATGTGGAAGAGTCTGTCCTCAAGAATCGCAATGTGAAGGACAATGTGTATTAGGAATTAAAGGGGAAAGTATTAGTATAGGAAAGCTTGAAAGATTTGTTGCAGATTGGTCAAGAGAAAATGATATTAGTTTTTCAGAAATAGATGTTATTAAAGGTAAGAAGGTTGCGATAATAGGAAGTGGGCCAGCTGGTCTTACTTGTGCAGGGGATTTAGCAAAGCTTGGTTATGATGTTACGATATTTGAAGCTTTACATGAAGCAGGAGGAGTTTTAGTTTATGGAATTCCTGAATTTAGATTACCTAAGGATGTTGTGAAAAAAGAAGTTGAGAATGTTAAAAAGCTTGGAGTTAAGTTAGAGACTAATGTAGTTGTTGGAAAGACTATTACAATAGATGATTTATTTGAAAAAGAAAATTTTGAAGCTGTATTTATTGGATCTGGTGCAGGGCTTCCAAAATTCATGAACATACCAGGCGAAAATGCAAATAATGTTTTTTCAGCTAATGAATTTTTAACAAGAAATAATTTAATGAAGGCATTTAAAGACAATTTTGATACTCCAATAATGGTAGGAAAAAAAGTAGCAGTAGTTGGTGGCGGAAATGTTGCTATGGATGCTGCTAGGACAGCTTTAAGGCTTGGAGCAGAAGTACACATAGTATATAGAAGAAGTGAAGAGGAGCTTCCTGCCAGGAGAGAAGAAGTATTTCATGCAAAGGAAGAAGGAGTAATTTTTGATTTACTTACTAATCCAATTGAAATTTTACAGAATGATAAAGGTAATGTAAAAGGGATGAAGTGCGTAGAGATGAAGTTAGGGGAACCAGATGAATCAGGTAGAAGAAAGCCAGAAAAGATAAAAGATTCAGAGTTTTACCTTGATGTAGATACAGTAATAATGTCCCTTGGAACATCTCCTAATCCACTTATAGCTTCAACTACAAAAGGATTAGAAGTTAATAATAGAAAATGTATTAATATAGATAAGGATACTTGCAAAACATCACGTGAAGGAGTATTTGCAGGAGGAGATGCAGTAACAGGATCTGCAACAGTAATATTAGCAATGGGTGCAGGAAAGAAAGCTGCAAAGTCTATTCATGAATATTTAAGCAACAAGGGCTGATACGTGAATAGATAAGTGTAAATTTAATAACTTTAGCTAGAATAATTAGAATTAGGAAAACTTAAAAACATTTATTTTTATGTTTTTGAATTTTTTTAATTCTTAATTTTTTTTTGCTCAAATTTTACTATGGTATAATTAATAATAAATATTAAATATTAAATAATATATATTGAGGGGTGGACTTCTATGTTAGTAGAAAGAATAAAAAAATTTTATGATGTAGAATACGATTTAAATTGTGCAGAAACAATTATTTATGCAGCTAATGAAGAATATGATTTGAATTTATCTAAAGATGCTCTAAAGACAATGGCAGCCTTTGGTGGAGGAATGGCTATTGAAAGTGTATGTGGTGCTGCAACAGGAGCTATTGCAGTTATAGGAATAATGTTTACAGAAATAAGTGGACATAAGAGTCCTAGAGTAAAGGAATTAACTCAAGAATTTATGAGTGAATTTGAAAAAGCTTTAGGAACATTAGAATGTGATAAATTAAAAGAAGAATATAGAGAAGATGAAGTAAGATGTTTAAGAATGGTAGAAACAGCAGGAAAGATTTTAGAGGATATAATAACAAGAGAAAAAAGGTGAGTTAATGGACTTTAAAAACGTAAAATATGAAAACAATAAGGTTATTCTAGAGGGTGTAAAAAACTTTAATATAAAACAAGTAGTTGAATGTGGTCAATGTTTTAGATGGGAAAAGGTTAAGGAACTTGATTATATAGGTGTGGCTTTTGGAAAGGTTATAGAAGTTTTTCAAGAAGAGGACACAGTTACTATTTTAAATACTAATGAAGAAGATTTTAAAAAAATTTGGTTTAATTACTTTGATCTAGACAGAGACTATAGTGAAGTTAAAGAAAGACTATCTGATGATGAAATTTTAAGTAAAAGTGTTGAATATGGATATGGTATTAGAATTTTAAATCAAGAACATTTTGAACTTCTTATAAGTTTTATTGTTTCAGCTAGAAATAGTATTCCATCTATAATGAAAACTATAAAAATGATTTCAGAAAGGTGGGGTAAACCTATAGAGTACAAAGGAAATACATATTATACGTTTCCTACAGCAGAAGAATTAAAAAGTGCAACATTAGAAGAAATTCAAGAAACAGGAGCATCTTTTAGAAGTAAATATATAATAGATACAATTTCAAATGTTAATAAAGGAATTGAGGATCCTGAGGAATTTAGGGATTTTAATTTGGATTATATTGCAGGGCTAGATGCAGATGAGTGTCATAAAGCACTTCAAAACTTTAAAGGAGTAGGAGCTAAGGTAGCAGATTGTATTATGTTATTTTCTATGGCAAAGACTTCAGCTTTCCCTGTTGATGTATGGGTTAAGAGAGCAATGATGTATTTTTATAATGCAGAAGAAGGTTCATTAAATAAGATAAGAATATTTGCAAGAAATAAATTTGGAGATGTAGCAGGTTTTGCTCAACAATATTTATTTTATTATGCGAGAGAAAATAAGATAAAGATAGATTAAAAGAGGTAACTAGTGTTTAGTTACCTCTTTCTTCGTGCTGACTTAGATTTTTTTATGGGTATATGCATATCTCCTGGATGCTGTTTAACAAATTTTAAATAACGTTTGATCTTTTCATCGTTTTTAAGTCTATCAATAGTAAAAAGTCTATAAGATAGTTCACTGTTAGTAAAAAGAGCATGAATTTGAGTGTGGCAGGTTTTACATAAAAAGCATATATGTGAATCATCTCCACCTTTTTCTATTGGAACTAAATGATGTTTACTTATTTCCGAAATTTTTCTTTCGCAAAGTTGGCATTTATATATTTTATTCATAAAATACTCACCCTAGTTAATAGAATTATAATTGGAGAGATTATATCACTTTTAAAAAAAAAAATCAAAGAAGGGGGAGGGTGTATGTTTGAATTTGAAACTCAATTAGATAGATTAAAACATAAGGTTCTTACCGAAGTTTCAAAGCTAGCCCGAGAGGACAAGCTAACTAAGGAAGAGATAGAAAAGATTCCATATGAAATAATAAAGGGAGATAAAGCAGAATATAGGTGTTGTGTTTATAAGGAAAGAGCAATAGTCTTAGAAAGAGCAAAACTAGCATCAGGATTTTTAGCTAATGGAGATAATATTGATGATGAATATATAGATATTTCTCCAGATAAGCAAATACTTTATGTAATAGAAGCTGCTTGTGATAAATGTCCAATAAATAAATATAATGTTACAGATTCTTGTAGAAATTGTATAGCTCATAGGTGTCAAAAGGCCTGTAAATTTGGTGCTATAAGCTATGTAGCAGGAAGAGCTTATATAAATCAAGAACTTTGTAAAGAGTGTGGAATGTGTAAAAAATCTTGTCCTTATGATGCTATATCTGAAGTGATGAGGCCTTGTAAGAAAGTGTGCCCAACAGGTGCATTGGATGTTAATACTGAAAGTAGAAGGGCAATGATAAAAGAGGAACAGTGTGTTAATTGCGGAGCTTGTATGTCAGCGTGTCCTTTTGGAGCTATATCGGACAAAAGCTTTATTGTGCCTGTTACAAAAATGTTAATGAAAAAAGAAGAATGCTTTGCTATAGTTGCGCCTGCTATTACTGGTCAATTTCCTAATAATATAACTTATGGGCAAATTAAAAATTCTATTAAATCTTTAGGATTTAAGGATATGGTAGAGGCTGCTTGTGGTGCGGATGCAGTTACTATTCATGAAAGTAAGGAACTTATTGAAAGAATGAACAGAGGAGATAGTTTTATGACTAGTTCATGTTGTCCTGCATTTGTTTCATATATAGAAAAGAAGTTTCCAAATGAAATTAATAAGATATCAGATACAGTATCTCCTATGATTGCAACTAGTAGATATATAAGAAGTAAATATCCAGAAAGCAAGATTATATTTATAGGACCATGTACAGCTAAGAAGGGGGAGATACTAAGAGATGATATTAAAGGCGATGTAGATTATGTACTAACTTTTGAAGAACTTAGAGCTTTACTAGAGGCTTTTGATATAGATGTAGAGTCAATGGAAGATGAGGTTGTTGATGATGCTTCTATATTTGGAAGAGGATATGGTGCTGCTGGAGGCTTAACTACAGCTATAGAGAATTATATAACTGAAAGCGGAGTTAATGTTAACTTTAAACCAGTAAAGGCTTCTGGAGGAGTAGAAGTTAAAAAAGCTATGAGTATGGCTAATATAGGAAGGCTTGCAGGTAACTTTATAGAAGGAATGATGTGTGAAGGCGGATGTATTAATGGTGCCGGCTCTGTATTACCTTATTTGAAGATAAGAGGTATATTTAATAAGAAAAATGCTAAAACTACAAAGAAAACAGTTTTGTCTAATGAAAGGTTATCAGAGTTTAAAAATGTAAAGCTATCTATAAAGAATAAATAACAAATAGCATAGTAAAGTAAAGAGATTTGAAAAAAAATAGAGTATATATGGTAAATTTATTATATAATACTGTTTAAAGAGGATAAATATAGTGATAATATAAAAGATAATATTTGAATATTATGGATATTAGATATAATATAATTATATTAGCACTCGATGATAGTGAGTGCTAACACAAGACTGTAATATTAAAATAAATATAAATCTATTTAATAGTATCATATAAGAACATAAAAAAGGAGGGTTTCTTATGAATATAAAACCATTAGGAGACAGAGTAGTAATAAAGAAGTTGGAAGCAGAAGAAAAGACTAAAAGTGGAATAGTTTTAACAGGTACAGCAAAAGAAAGGCCACAAGAAGCAGAAGTAGTAGCAGTAGGTCCTGGAAGCTTAGTAGACGGTAATAGAGTTGCTATGGAAGTTAAAGTTGGAGATAAAGTATTATATTCTAAATATGCAGGAACAGATGTTAAGGTTTCTGGTGAAGAATATACAATTTTAAAACAAGATGATATTTTAGCAATAGTTGAATAGGAGGTAGTTTATTATGGCAAAAACTTTGAAATTTGGTGAAGACGCAAGAAGAGCTATGCAAGTAGGTGTAGACAAATTAGCAGATACAGTAAAGGTTACATTAGGTCCAAAAGGTAGAAATGTTGTTTTAGATAAGAAGTTTGGTTCACCACTTATAACTAATGATGGTGTTTCAATAGCTAGAGAAATTGAATTAGAAGATCCATTTGAAAATATGGGTGCTCAACTTGTTAAAGAAGTTGCAACAAAGACTAATGATGTAGCAGGTGATGGTACTACTACAGCTACTCTTTTAGCTCAAGCAATTATTAGAGAAGGTTTAAAGAATGTAACTGCTGGTGCAAATCCTATGTTACTTAGAAATGGTATAAAGAAGGCTGTTGATAAGGCTGTTGAAGAAATTAAAGCTATTTCAAAACCAGTAGAAGGAAAAGAAGATATAGCAAGAGTTGCAGCTATTTCAGCTTCTGATGATGAAATAGGTAAGTTAATTGCTGATGCAATGGAAAAGGTAGGGAATGAAGGAGTTATTACAATAGAAGAATCTAAATCAATGGGTACTGAACTAGATGTAGTTGAAGGTATGCAATTTGATAGAGGTTATGTCTCTCCTTATATGTCAACAGATACAGAAAAGATGGAAGCAAACCTTGATAATCCATTAATATTAATTACAGATAAAAAGATATCTAATATTCAAGAGATACTACCAATATTAGAACAAATAGTTCAAGCAGGTAAAAAGCTTCTAATTATAGCAGAAGATATTGAAGGAGAAGCTATGGCTACATTAGTAGTTAATAAGTTAAGAGGAACATTTACATGTGTTGCTGTTAAGGCTCCTGGATTTGGTGATAGAAGAAAAGAAATGCTTCAAGATATAGCTATATTAACTGGAGGTCAAGTTATTTCAGAAGAATTAGGAAGAGATCTTAAGGAAGTAACTCTAGACATGTTAGGTCAAGCTGAAAGTGTTAAGGTTACTAAGGAAGCAACTACTATAGTAAATGGAAAAGGAAGTTCACAAGATATTAAAGATAGAATTTCTTTAATTAAGGTTCAAATAGAAGAAACTACTTCAGAATTTGATAAAGAAAAACTTCAAGAAAGATTAGCTAAGCTTTCAGGTGGAGTTGCAGTAATTAAAGTAGGTGCTGCTACAGAAACTGAACTTAAAGAAAGAAAGCTTAGAATTGAAGATGCCTTAAATGCAACTAAAGCTGCTGTAGAAGAAGGTATAGTACCAGGTGGTGGAACTGCATATATTAATGTAATTAATGAAGTAGCTAAACTTACTTCTGATGTTTCAGATTCACAAGTTGGTATTAATATAATAGTTAGAGCTTTAGAAGAACCAATGAGACAAATAGCTGCAAATGCAGGTGTTGAGGGTTCTGTAATAATAGAAAAAATCAAGAATAGTGAAGCTGGAATTGGGTATGATGCCTTAAATGGAGAATATAAAAATATGATTAAGAATGGTATAGTTGATCCAACTAAGGTTACAAGATCAGCTCTTCAAAATGCAGCATCTGTAGCATCAACATTCTTAACTACTGAAGCAGCTGTAGCTGATATTCCTCAAAAAGAAGCTCCAATGCCAGGTGGAGCACCAGGAATGGAAGGAATGTACTAATTTAAAATAATATAAATTTAAGTTATATAGATTTTAGAAATTAAGCATCTAAGAATTGAGAATTAAGTTTTTCAGTTCTTAGATGCTTTTTCTTTTTAAATATATTTTTTTGATTTGAGTGTTATATAAAATTGCAAAATAGGAAATAATTAATAAATATTAGAATTTTGGAGGTAAGTTGATGGCTAAGTATAATATAAAGAGTAATGGTAAGGGAGGATTTACTTTAATTGAAGTAATTGCAGCTTTAGCTATAATGGCTATCATGGCTGCAGTTGTAACTCCTAAAGTTACAAGATATATAAAGGAATCGAAAAAGGTAAAGGCATTAGAGGAAGTAAGGCAGGTCGTTTTAGCAGTCAATACTTATAATATGGAAAATAGTATAGAAATAGATGAAAGTAAAAAATTTTCAGAGATAAAAACAACTTTAAGTAAATCTGATATTATAGATGTTAATAAGATAAAGAGTATTGATAATAATACATCTTTTATTCAAATGGAGGAGTTGTTAAATGGAGATATGAATTTTAATATTTCTAATGAAGGAAAAATAGTTATAGATAAGCCTAATAGTCAGTGATGCTTAGAAAATAATTCTATTATATTCAATAAAAAGGAATAAATACATTAATAATTACAAATATATTATTTAAATGCAAAAAATGCAATTTTGCTTTCAATTCTATTGACTTTAATATTATGATACATTATAATGAATTTAATTTAAAAATGAATGTACATTTCAACTCGTATATCCCCTGAATATGGCGGGGAGTTTCTACCGGGAACCTTAAATTTCCGACTATGAGTGAATTAATATACTTATATATTTTTTGAAGGATATATGCATATTAACTTCACTTAAATGGAGTTAGTGTGCTTTTTTTATACATAAATATAGTAAGAAAATGAAAAAAATCCTGCATTTTTTAAATAAAGATGAATAAATTCAATCAAGGGAGAGGATGTTAAAAATGGCAAAGATAATTAAACAAGCGTATACATTTGATGATGTATTATTAGTACCAAATAAATCAGAGGTATTACCTAGAGAGGTATCATTAAAAACTAAGCTAACTAAAAAAATAACTTTGAATATTCCTCTATTAAGTGCTGGTATGGATACAGTAACTGAATCTAAAATGGCAATTGCTATAGCTAGAGAAGGCGGAATTGGAATTATACATAAGAATATGACTATTGAAGAACAAGCTAGAGAAGTTGATAGGGTAAAAAGACAAGAAAATGGTGTAATTACAGACCCTATATTCTTATCACCAGAACAAACTTTACAAGATGCAGAAGATTTAATGGCTCAATACAGAATTTCAGGAGTTCCAATAACTGTAGGTGGGAAGTTAGTTGGTATCTTAACTAACAGAGACACAACATTTGAAACTGATTTTTCTAAAAAAATAGGAGATGTAATGACTAAAGAAAATTTAGTTACTGCACCTGAAAACACAACTTTACAAGAAGCTCAAGAATTATTAAAGACTCATAAGATAGAAAAGCTTCCATTAGTAGATAAGGATGGATATCTAAAAGGATTAATAACTATTAAAGATATAGAAAAAACTAAAGCATATCCAAATGCAGCTAAAGATGAAAAAGGAAGATTACTTTGTGGAGCAGCTGTAGGGGTTACTGCTAATATGATGGAAAGAGTTAAAGCTTTAGTAGAAGCTAAGGTTGATGTTATAACTTTAGATACAGCTCATGGACATTCAAAAGGAGTTTTAGATGCTGTTTCTAAGATAAAAGAAGTATATCCAGAACTTCAAATTATAGCTGGTAATGTTGCAACAGCAGAAGCTACTGAAGATTTAATAAAGGCAGGAGCTGATTGTGTTAAGGTTGGTATAGGACCTGGTTCAATCTGTACAACAAGAATCGTTGCAGGTGTAGGTGTACCTCAATTAACTGCTGTTATGGATTGTGTTGAAGTTGGTAGAAAATATGGAGTACCAATAATAGCTGATGGTGGTATTAAATACTCTGGAGATATAGTTAAGGCTATGGCAGCAGGTGCTGGTGCTGTAATGATGGGTTCATTACTTGCTGGTTGTGAAGAAGCTCCAGGAGAAATTGAAATATATCAAGGAAGAAGTTATAAAGTTTATAGAGGTATGGGTTCTCTTGCAGCTATGGCTTGTGGTTCAAAGGATAGATATTTCCAAGAAGGAAATAAAAAGTTAGTTCCAGAAGGTGTTGAAGGAAGAATAGCTTACAAAGGTTTAGCTTCTGATACTATATTCCAACTTCTTGGAGGAATAAGATCAGGTATGGGATATTTAGGATCAAAGGATTTTGAAACTTTATATGAAACAGCTACTTTCGTTGTTCAAACAGCAAATGGATTAAGAGAAAGTCATCCACATGATATAAATATTACTAAAGAAGCACCAAACTACAGTGTAGGACAATAAAAGTTGTAGTATAATTGAATAAAAAAGTCAATTTTTGGAGGGGAACATGGAAAAAGAATTAGTATTGGTATTGGACTTTGGAGGACAATATAATCAATTAATTGCAAGAAGAGTTAGAGAATGCAATGTATATTGTGAAGTTCATCCTTATAATTTAAGTATAGAAAAAATAAAAGAAATGAATCCTAAGGGAATCATTTTTACAGGTGGGCCAAATAGTGTGTATGGTGAAGAATCACCATTATGTGATAAGGCTATGTTTGAACTTGGGGTACCAGTACTTGGAATATGCTATGGTTCACAATTAATGGCACATGTTCTTGGAGGAAGTGTTGCAACTGCACCTGTTAGTGAATATGGAAAAACAACTGTTGAAGTTGATAGTTCTTCTAAGTTATTTAAGGGAGTTTCAGATAGTACAATATGTTGGATGAGTCATACTGACTATATAGAAAAGGCTCCAGAAGGATTTAAGGTTGTAGCTAATACACCAGTATGTCCAGTAGCAGCTATGGAATGTCCAGAAAAGAATTTATATGCAGTTCAATTTCATCCAGAAGTTATGCATACAGTAGAAGGAACTAAGATGTTATCAAACTTTGTTAAAGATGTATGTAACTGTTCTGGTAATTGGAAGATGGATTCATTTGTTGAAACAACAATTGCAGAAATTCGTAAAAAAGTAGGAAATGGTAAGGTATTATGTGCTTTATCTGGTGGAGTAGATTCTTCAGTTGCAGCAGTATTATTATCAAAAGCTGTAGGAAAGCAATTAACTTGTGTATTTGTTGATCACGGTTTACTTCGTAAAAATGAAGGCGATGAAGTAGAAGAGGTATTTGGACCAAATGGTAGCTATGACTTAAACTTCATTAGAGTAAATGCTCAAGAAAGATTCTATGAAAAGTTAGCTGGAGTAGAAGATCCAGAAACTAAGAGAAAGATTATCGGAGAAGAATTTATAAGAGTATTTGAAGAAGAAGCTAAAAAGATAGGAGCTGTTGATTATTTAGTTCAAGGAACTATTTATCCAGATGTAATAGAAAGTGGACTTGGAAAATCAGCAGTTATAAAATCACATCATAATGTTGGTGGACTTCCTGATTATGTTGATTTTAAAGAAATAATAGAACCTTTAAGATTATTATTTAAGGATGAAGTTCGTAAAGCGGGATTACAACTTGGAATTCCTGAAAAGCTAGTTTACAGACAACCATTCCCAGGGCCAGGTCTTGGAATTAGAATAATAGGTGAAGTAACAGCAGAAAAGGTTAGAATAGTTCAAGATGCAGATGCTATTTATAGAGAAGAAATTGCAAATGCTGGTTTAGATAAAGAAATAGGTCAATATTTTGCAGCACTTACTAACATGCGTTCAGTAGGAGTTATGGGTGATGGAAGAACTTATGACTATGCTGTAGCTCTTAGAGCTGTAACTACTAGTGATTTCATGACAGCAGAATCTGCTGACCTTCCATGGGAAGTACTTGGAAAAGTAACAACTAGAATAGTAAATGAAGTTAAAGGTGTAAATAGAGTATTCTATGATTGCACTGGAAAACCACCAGCTACTATTGAGTTCGAATAATAGAAAAATCGTGGGAACCCTTGATATTAGAGGGTTCTCATTTTTTTGTGTCAACAAAATTTTAACGAAAAATATTAAAGATGAATTGAAAAATTAGGAAAAATTATTTACTATATTTTATAAAAGGAAAATATTAAACTTAAAGGCATATTTGTTATCAAAGAATATTAAGAAATAAACTAGACAATAAATAAGTTATTTATAAAATGGAAGGAAAAATGTTATGCTTAGAGAAATGTGTAATAGCGACTGGGAAAGAGTTTCTGAAATATATATACAGGGATTAAATGAAGGCATATCTACATTTAATACAGAGTGTCCTAGTTTTAAATCTTGGGATGCGGGACATATAAAAGAATGCCGATATGTTTATGAAGTAGATAATCAAGTAGTTGGTTGGATTGCCATAAGTCCTACTTCTACTAGACCAGTATACAAAGGCTGTGTAGAATTAAGTATTTATATTGATTCAAATTATAGAGGAAAAGGTATTGGAACAGAATTAGTAAAAAAACTTATTAATGAAGCTGAAAAAGCTGGCTATTGGAGTATATATTCTGCAATATTTTCTATAAATAGTTCAAGTATTGCCTTACATAAGAAGTGTGGTTTTAGAGAAATTGGTTATAGAGAACGTATTGCAAAGGATAGATTTGGTGAGTGGCAAGATACAACGCTAATGGAATACAGGATCTAAATTTTGAGTAATGATAAGTATTAAAAGGAGCTGACAAATATTTTGGCTCCTTTTAATGTCCATCCCCTCTTCTTTGAACTGGTGGTTCAAAGATAACATAATTATCTCAAGTAATTTTAAAATTAGATATTTTTTTGTACCTAAAATGTTTATAAAAAACGGCTATGTACAAGGTGGAATACTAAAAATATGTACATCATATACTCTAGTTGAAATATAGATGTTATTATGTGTAAAATAAATACAAATATTCAATATGTTCGAAGTGAGGATTGAATTAAGGTATCATAAAGAGAGAAAAAAACGAATTTGAGTAGAGGAGGAGATGAAATGAATATTGTAATACATGATTTATCAGAAACAGAGTGGGAAAAAATATCTGATAAATATGAAGGGTGGAAGGTAATATCAGATAATGGAACAATTAAGCCTTGTGTGGGATGTTTTGGGTGTTGGGTAAAAACACCTGGAAGATGTGTGATAAAAGATGGTTATGAAGGTATGGGAGTATTATTATCTAAAGCTAAGGATGTTGTAATCATTAGTAAATATACTTTTGGTGGTTTTAGTAGTTTTGTAAAAAATGTTATAGATAGAAGTATATCATATGTTTTGCCGTTTTTTATGGTAGTAAAAGATGAAACACATCATAAGGCGAGATATAAGGATGCACATTTTTCTTTGACTGTGCATTTTTATGGGGAGGAGATTACTGAAGAAGATAAAAGCGATACTCGGAGATATTTAGAAGCAGTTTGCCTTAATCTACATGCAAAACTAAAAGAAGTGGATTTTAAAAGTAAAGAGAAAGAAACTACTATTTCAGAAGCAGATGAAATGGGAAAAGGAATAGTTTTATTAAATTGTAGTCTTAAGGGAGACGCAGCAAATTCAAAGATATTTTTGGATAAACTTTCAGAAAACATTGATGAGAAGACAGAAAGTTATAATTTATTACAGTATGTTAATGATCAGGATAAACTTATTGATTTACTGAAAAGAGCAGGAACAATTGTATTTGGAATGCCTCTTTATGTAGATGGAATACCATCAGCAGCTATACGAATTATGGAAGAGCTTAATAGATATAACCAAGGCGGAAAGAAGAAAATATATGTAGTAGCCAACATGGGATTTTTTGAAAGTAAACAAATATGTAATCTTATGGGTATGATGAAAAAATGGTGTAAAAGTATGGGCTATGATTATTGTGGTGGTTTGGCTATAGGTGCAGGGAAAATGGTAGGATCTCTTTCATGTCAGAGTTCACTTGATAAGGTACCTATTAAAAATACAAGTAAGGCAATTTTAAAGATGGCAGATTACATCAAAAAGGGTAAGCCAATAGAGGATATTTACTCTAATCCTTATAAATTCTTAAGGTTAATTTATCTGCATACAATAAACCGAATTTGGGTAAGACAGGTCAAGGCAAATGGATTAACTAAAAAGGACTTATATAAACAATAAATTCTATAATAAAAATGTGAGAGTTTATGAATTTAAGAACTCTCACATTTTTTATGAAATATCCATATGTATTTATAGTGTAAAATTAGATTTTAAAGTAATACCACCTATTCATCTGATATATGTAAGATGAAATGATTCCTATCTGTTGTTAATACAACTTCTTTTTGAAGTTTTGATAACTCAACAGTCATATTATATTTTTTTTATTTAATTGATAAGAAAAAAATAACTGATATTATATTATTATGAAAAAATGTTTTGTGAATTTTAAACTATTGGGGGGAAAGAAAATGTTTATAGAAACAGAAAGACTTATAATACGTAATTATAAGTTAAGTGATGAGAATGATTTACTTGAATATATGTTACAAAGAGTCCATGCTAAGTTTGAAAGTTACCAATGGTTTACTATGGAAAGAGGAATTTTAATTCTAGAGAATTAGGTTATGTATTAAATGAAAAGTATTTAATACAAGGATATGGGACAGAGGCATGTACTAAGTTTGTTGAACAGGCTTTCAAGGATGGTATTCATAGAATTTATGCAGAAACTGCACCAGAAAATATAGCTTCATGGAAGCTTATGGAGAAAATAGGGCTAAAAAGAGAAGCTCATTTCAGAAAGAATGTATCTTTTCATAAAGAGGCAGAAGGAAATCCTATTTATTGGGATACTTATGTATATGTTGCTTTGAATGAAAAATAAGTGATAAAAAGATGCTATATTCAAACATTGGATGTTGTTTGAGTATAGCATTTTTAATATTACATATATATATATAAGAAAAAGTGATAAAGAAATTGCAGTATTTTTGTTCAAATGTTAAATATGATTGATTATTCTTGAGAAAAAGGATAGTGGATTCGATAATTTAATATAGGATTATTTAGTGAGGTGAACAAAGGATGAAAGATGCTATAAAGCATAAATTCAACAGAAAAAAGAAATATAAAAGTATAAGAAAACAATTAATGATTAAGTATTC
This sequence comes from Clostridium sp., assembly GCA_015058405.1. Classification (GTDB taxonomy): domain Bacteria; phylum Bacillota; class Clostridia; order Clostridiales; family Clostridiaceae; genus Clostridium. Next base: position 26,391 of record SVCL01000134.1, on the reverse strand, counting down.
TATATTAATTATACTTTTTTGTGTTGGGTATTCGTATTTAGCTATTTTTAGTGCAACTTCTTTATTGAAAGATAATTCTGCAGAGTTACTTACTAATTTTGCAAAGCAAGTTGGAAGTGATATAGGTAGAGTTGTAGAATTGGAAAAGAGTAAAGCAGAAGTTATAGCAACAAGTCCAATAATGTTAGATGAAAATGAACCATTGGAACTTAAATTAAATTATTTAAGAGATGTTGTTAAAAATCAAGGCTACAAAAAGGCTGCTTTTATAGATTTAAATGGAACATGTACTACTATTTTAGGAGAAGTAGTTGATGTAAGTAGTAAAGAGTATTTTAAGGCTAATTTAGCTGGAGAAAGTTATTTTGCTTCTCCATATGTAAGTTTGGCAGATGGTGGATTACAAGTGGCAGTTACTGCACCTATAAAGGTTAATAATAAAGTTACTGGAATTGTATTTTTATCAGTAGATGCAGAAAAGTTTTCAGAAATAACTAATAGCATAAGCTTTGGAAAAACAGGATCAGCATATGTTGTTGATAAAAATGGGACTAATATAATAAATACTGATATAGAAAAAGTTAAAAATAAAGTTAATAGAATTGAAGATGCTAAGACAGACTCATCATTTAAAGAATTAGCAGCAATTACAGAGAAAATGATATCTGGAGAAGTTGGTTATGGAGAATACGAGTTTAATGGTAAAATGAAATTTTTAGGGTATGCTCCAGTAGAAGGAACAGGATGGTCTGTTGGTGTAACTATTAATACATTAGATATGCTATCAAATATGACTGGTCTTGCAAAGGCATTAATTGTAGCAACAATAATTTGTATTGCATTATTTATACTTGTTACATATTTTATTGCACAAAGCTTATCTAAGAGATTAAATAAGCTTAAAGGTGAAGTAGAAGAAATTGCTACAGGAAACTTTGTTGTAAATGAAGTAGAAGACTCTATTAATGACGAGGTACAAGATATTTATAGAGCTCTAGAATTAACTAAGGATTCTGTAGGAAGTATGATAAAAACTATAAAGAGTTCTTCAATAAATATTAATGAAGAGTGTAAGGACTTAGCTATAGTATCAGAAAGATTTATAGAAGGTACTGAAAATATAAATTCATCTGTAGAAGAAACAACAAAATCAGTTGAGAATCAAGCAACAGAATTAAGTAGTATAAGTTCAATATTAGGTGAGTTTGATGATATTGTTAATGAAAGTAGTAAAAATATATTAAATATAAATAACATGTCTCTAGACATAAGTGAAAAGGCTAAGAATAGTTGTAGAGATATGGATAATATATCTATATTTATGAAGAGTTTAAATGAATCTTTTGAGATATTTGCAAAAGAAATAAATGATATGAAGGTTTCAATGGAAACTATAAATGAAATAACTATACTAATAAATAATATTTCGGATCAAACTAATCTTTTAGCATTAAATGCTGCTATAGAAGCTGCTAGAGCAGGGGAATCAGGAAAGGGATTTGCTGTAGTAGCAGATGAAATTAGAGTTTTAGCAGAACAAAGCAAAGAATCAACTAATAGTATTTATGAAGTTATATCAAATGTTAAAGGCAAGGCTGAAAATATTGCAAGTACTAGTACACTAATTAGTAGCGAGTTAGATAACGGACAAGCTAATGTAGAAAATAGTATAAAATCATTTGAAAATATATTGGATTCAATTTCAGATATAAGTAATACAATTAATGAAGTTAATGCAAGATTTGAAGATGTACTTAATGAAAAAGACAAGATAATTGAAAAAGTTGGTGAAGCTTCATCAGTTTCAGAAGAAATGGTGGCTACTTCAGAAGAAATATTAGCTTCAACTACTGAATTTGTAAGCTCTACTGAAGGATTAAAGAAATCTAATACTATGTTAGATAAACTTTTAAATAACATGAACGAGGCTGTTGATAAAATAAAGCTAGAGTAATTAAGGTGTATAAAAATGAGGTTTGTTACAGACCTCATTTTTGTTTATAGAGTAGAAAAAATATGTGAAAGATTACAATTAGCATACAAATATATTAATACGTGAATATTTATAGTGTTTATTAATATATTATTTATAAATCATAGATTATCTATAAATAAGTTAAATGCTTAGATAAAAAGAAAAATGTTAAATTGTATTTCTGATAAAGCAAAATTATGCATTATATTTATAAGAAAATATAATATAAATGAGCTTATTAGTATAAAATTTTGTATGAAGTTATATATTAATAAAATAGGTAATAATAAAGTAAAGAAATAAAAAAAAAGATGTATAAATATGTTATAATATTAATGGTAAGTTTTCATTTAATAATATTCGGAGGTAATAATTATGAAAAAAGGATTAACATTTGATTTATCAAAAACTGCTCCTATTTTAAACGAGCATGAAATTAGTTACATGGCTGAAGCTGTTAAAGCTGCTCATGAAAAACTACATAATAAAACAGGAGCTGGAAACGATTTTTTAGGATGGGTTGATCTTCCTGTAAACTATGATAAAGATGAATTTGAAAGAATAAAAAAGGCAGCAGAAAAAATTAAGAGCGATTCTGATGTTTTAATAGCAGTAGGAATTGGTGGTTCATATTTAGGAGCAAGAGCTGCTATAGAAATGTTATCACATAACTTCCACAACATGTTAGATTCTTCAAAGAGAACAGCTCCACAAGTATTATATGTTGGTAATAACATAAGCTCAACATATATGAGTGATCTTTTAGAAGCTATCGAAGGAAAAGATGTTTCAGTAAATGTAATATCTAAATCAGGAACTACTACAGAACCAGCTATAGCTTTTAGAATATTAAAAGACTACATGGAAAAGAAATACGGAAAAGAAGAAGCAAAGAAGAGAATATATGCAACTACTGATAAAGCAAGAGGTGCATTAAAAACTTTAGCAGATGCAGAAGGATATGAAACATTCGTAATTCCTGATGATGTTGGAGGAAGATTCTCAGTATTAACTCCAGTAGGTCTTTTACCAATAGCAGCAGCTGGAATTAATATAGATGAAATGATGGAAGGTGCTAGAGACGCAAGAGAAAAGTACTCTAATCCAAGTTTAGAAGAAAACGATTGTTACCAATATGCAGCAGTAAGAAATGCATTATACAATAAAGGTAAGACAATAGAATTATTAGTAAACTATGAACCAGCATTACATTATTTTAATGAATGGTGGAAACAACTTTTTGGAGAATCAGAAGGTAAAGATGGTAAGGGATTATTCCCAGCAGCAGTAGACTTTACTACAGATCTTCATTCAATGGGACAATACATACAAGAAGGTAGAAGAGATCTTATTGAAACAGTAATAAATGTAGAAAACTCTAGAAAGAAAGTTGTTATAGAAGCTACTGAAGATAATTTAGATGGATTAAACTTCTTAGCAGGAAAAGATATGGACTTTGTAAATAAAAAAGCATTCCAAGGAACTTTAATAGCTCATAATGATGGTGGAGTACCAAATATGGTTGTAAATGTTCCAGAATTAACTCCTTACTATTTTGGTCAATTAGTATACTTCTTTGAAAAAGCAGTTGGTATAAGTGGATACTTATTAAATGTTAATCCATTTGATCAACCAGGTGTTGAAAAATATAAGAAAAACATGTTTGCTTTATTAGGTAAGCCAGGATATGAAGATATGAAGGCTGAACTAGAAAAAAGATTATAATATGAAGATTATTATAGATGGGGATGCTTGTCCGAGCATCCCCATTATTGAAAATGTAGCAAAAAGATATGAAATAGAAATATTGATATTTTGTGATTTTAATCACTATATAAATAGTAATTATTCTACAGTTAGGATAGTAGATAGTGGTTTTCAAAGTGTAGATATGTATGTGGTTAATAACACAAAAGAAAAAGATATAATAATAACTCAGGATTATGGGGTTGCAGCTATGTGTTTGCCTAAAAGAGCTAGTATTATAAATCCTAAGGGATACATATATACTAATGAAAATATAGATAGACTTTTAGAAGAAAGACATATTAATCAAAAGATTAGGAGAGCTGGAGGTAGAACTCAAAATCCTAAGAAAAGAAGTAAAGATGATGAAATTCGATTAGAACGTAATTTAATAAAACTTATAGAGAATAATAAATAAACGTCAAAGTATTTTAGATATTTTGATGTTTTTTTTATTTTATTGGGCTTTTAAGTAACATAAAAAATTAAATAAAAAGGGATTTAAAAGTTTCGATAATTTACAAATTATGGTAAAATAGAATTTATCAAAAGGCTAAGAGGTGATTATTATATGGTAGAACAAGGGATAAAGTTTGATAAAGATAGTCCAGGAATAGTTAAAAATGAAGTTGAAATTAGAGCGGATTTTGATATAGAAAATCTTAATTATAAATTTATAGTAGGAACCGGGGGAATATGGAAAACAATACAAGACTTCTCCGATTCTAAAATTTGTAGATGGAAGCCTAAAGAAAAAGGAAAGTATATGATTATGATACAAGCTAAAGAAGCGGAGTCTACAAAGCCTTATGATTATTTAGCTAAAGAAAAATATGTGGTGGAATCAGAAGATAAAGCTAAGATAATCAAAAATGTAGATATGAACAATTCTAATTATATGTTGGGGGAGAAAGTTAATATATCTGTTAATAGTATAGATGGAATTTTATATAGGTTTTGGATTAAGGGAGAAAATGATTGGGAAATTATAAGAGATTATACTGCAGATAATATGTTGAAATATACTCCAACTAGGGAAGGTAAACATGAAATTTTAATTCAATGTAAGAAGGTAGATTCAAAGGAAAACTTTGATGAATTTACTACGGTAATATTTGATGTTTTACCTCATGAAAAAATAGAAATTACAGATTTTAAGTCGTTATCAGATAATTTGTTAGTTAATAAAGAAGTATCTTTTAAAGTTGATGTAAATATAGAAGATAAAAGAAACTTATTATATAAATTTGTTAAAATTAATGATGAAGGGAAGTCTACATGTATTCAAGATTATTCATCAAAAAAAACAGTAACCTATATAGAAGGGCAAGCTGGCAAGTATAGAATGTTATGTTTAGTTAGAGATATATTATCAAACAAGGAATATGATGATAGAGCGTTGTTGATTTATAAGATTAAGCCTTATAATAAGGTGAAAATCAATAACTTTATTTCAAATGTAAAAACTCCTCAAGTTACAGGCATACCAATAGTATTAAATGCAGATGTAGAAGGTGGAAACGAGCTTTTATATAAATATGTAATAGAAGGACCTATAGCAGAAGATACTGGATATATTATGAGAAATAAATATGAATGGATACCTAATAAAGAAGGGGAATATAATATTTTTCTTTATGTAAAGGATGTTTCTTCTAGCAGTGACTATGAAGATAAAGCTGAACTTCTTTTTAATATAAAAAAAAGAGGAGAAAAGCCAGCTAAGATAATTGATGTAACTGTAGATACTAAAAAGACAGTATTAGTGGGACAACCTATAAATATGAAAATCAATGCAGAAGGTGAATCCGTTATTGAGTATGCTTTTATAGTTTATAAAGGGAACATAGAGATAGAAAGAATGGATTTTACTGAAACTAATTGGATTAATTTCACTCCAGAGGAAAAAGGGGAGTATCAGATAGAGATATTAGTGAAAAATAAATATTCTTTAAAAGATTATGATAGCCATACTTATGTTTATATACATGCTAAAGAATATTTACCAGCAGAAATAAGTTATGTTTTAGTACCTCATGAAGAAATTCATTTAGTTGGAGATCCTATAGAAATAGAAGCAGTTACAGAAAACACAAAGAGTATTTTGCTGAAATATGTTACTAGTATAAATGGACATGTTGTTGAAGATACAGGATTCATAAAAAACAAAAAAATACAAGTCGTACCAAGATGCCGTGGAAAATACACTTTTGAAATTTATGCTAAAAATGTTAAATGTGAAGAGGAATTTGATACAAAAAAAGAAATTAGTATGTATGTACTAGATTCACCTCCTATAACCAACACTAAAGTTATTTGCGAAAAAGACGATATTGATATTAATAGAGAAGTTACCTTTAGGGTAGAAACTACTGGGGGAAAAGATATATACTATGAGTTTTATCTTATGGAAAAAGGTAATTGGATAAAGGTTCAAGAATATAGTAAGAAGAAATATTATACATTTATACCTTTTATTAAGGGTGAGTATAGGGTTTTAGCGCTTGTTAAAAGTTATTATAAAAAAGTAAGTTATGAAGATTATGGAGAATATTGTTTTAAAATATAAGGAGGATAAAGATGAGCATAAGTGTAGATGATTCAACTAAAGCAGCACAACAGTTTATGGCATTAAATTTAATAAAAAATACTTTAAAAGATGTTGTTGGGAATGACGGAATGGAATTTGAAATTATGTATCAAGCAGTACTTGATTATATGATGAAAAATTCGGATAATGATATATTAAAAACAGCATTAAATAATAGTGAAAATAGTAAAAGTGGTACTATAGGTAAGGAAGAATTACAATCTGTACTTAATGCCACTGCGAATTTAAAGGCTAATACTACAAATAGTACTAATGAAGTTTCAAATTTAAGTAGTAATACAACAGGAAATAAAAGTATGGATTCTATTTATGATGCAGTCAATAAATGTTCAACAAAATATGGAGTGGATTCAAAACTTATATTAAGCATAATTAGAGCTGAATCAGACTTTGATGCAAATTCTACATCGGGAGTAGGAGCTGCAGGGCTTATGCAAATCATGCCATCTAATTTTTCATCTTTAGGGATAACAGATCCTTATGATATTAATCAAAATATTGAAGGTGGTACTAAACTATTTAAACAATATTTAAATATGTATAATGGAGATACTCAAATGGCTTTAGCAGCATATAATGCAGGGCCAGGAACATTACAAAGAAGAGGAGTAACATCTTCTAATGATTTCTATAAGCTACCATCAGAAACTAGAAATTATGTACCTAAGGTTATGTCATATTATAAAGGATAGTACAAGCTTAAGTTAATTATTATAGTTTTTTAGTGTTAAAAGAAATAAAGTTTATAATATATATTAGAAAAAAGATAAAATAATTAGTATAGTATAACAATATTGATGAAGGATAGTATTTCATCTTTTAAATAGTTTATACACAGCTAATTTATTTTATCTTTTTTATATAATAATATGTTTATGATTAAATATGTCTTTAAGTATATATTTTTAAAAATAAAAAAACTACATAATCATTTTGCTAAGTTTATGTTTAATAATGTATAATAGATTTAATTTAATAAAGTAGGAGTTGTTTGAATGGAAAGATTAGATAAGATAATATCGAATTTAGGTTATGGTAGTAGAAAAGAAGTTAAATCATTAGTTAAAAAGGGATTAATTGAAGTTGATGGAGTAGTAGTTAAAGATAATGGTATGTCAATTGATCCTGAAACTGCTGTTATAAAAATTAATGGTGAAGAAATTACATATAGAAAGTATATATATCTTATAATGAACAAGCCAGCAGGAGTAATATCTGCAACTCATGACAATAGAGAAGAAACAGTTATAGATTTATTAGAAATAGATCATCAAGTATTTGATCCGTTTCCAGTTGGTAGATTAGATAAGGATACAGTAGGGTTATTATTATTAACTAATGATGGTGAATTAAATCATAGATTAATATCTCCTAAATGGCATGTTGATAAAGTTTATTTTGCTAAGATAGATAAGGAAGTTACAGAAGATGATGTTAAAGCTTTTAAAAAGGGGATAAAGTTAGACGACGGATATGTTTGTAAAGAAGCTAAACTAGAGATATTATCTGCTTCAGAAGAAGGTTCAGAAATTAAAGTTACTATACAAGAAGGTAAGTACCATCAAGTTAAAAGAATGTTTGAAGCTGTAGGAAAGAAAGTTGTATATTTACAAAGAATTGAATTTGGTGGACTGACTCTAGATGAAGATTTAGAAGAAGGCGAATATAGAGAACTTACAGAAGAGGAATTGTTAATATTACAAGGTAATTAACAAACATTCTTTAAAAATGCAGGAATAACATTCATAATTAAACGAAATAAAAGTTTTTTTATAAAATCTCTTGCAATTTTAAAGCAAATAACATATAATATCTAGTGCAAGGATAAATAAAAGGAATAAATAGCCCCCTTTTTATTTATTGCTTATTGCTGAAGCGTAACCTAGCCCCAAGGGTTGCGCTTTTTGTTTTACTTAAAAATAGAAATGTAATTGTTGTCAAATGATAAAATGATAAATTGTAAGGTTTACTTTTGCGAAAGTGTCAAAAAAAGAAAAAGATTATTTATTTATATGTTAATGAATAGTAGTAAGGACACAAAGATTGTTAATTTATATCTCTTGAAAGAAAAACATGTATTTTTTTAGTGAAAATATGAAGGCAAACTTGCAAATGGTGATGTTGTTGAAATTATATATTCAAATAAGCTGAATATATATTATTTACAATAATATATTAAGAAGGTATAATATATTTGTTGTAAATAATATTAATAAGACGTTGAAGAAGAAGAGTATATGGAAATAAATTTTAAAGAGAGCTAAGTATTGGTGGAATCTTAGTATATTTGTCTGTAGAAAGAAGCTTTGGAGTCTTTATAGGAATCTCCCTTTAAAGAGAAAGAGTGGAATGATTTAAATCATTCAATTTAGGTGGTACCACGGAGGTAATATTCTTTCGTCCTATTGTAGGATGGAGGATTTTTTTATATATAATAAAAAAGAAAGGTGATTTTTAAATGAGTTTTGAAAAATTAGCTGATATTCTATTTCCTAATATAGATAAAACAGCGGAATATTATTTAGAAAAGTATCCAAAGAGAAACTTAAAAGAAGGAGCTATAGTTAGTAGATATGCTCCAAGTCCAACTGGATTTCAACATATTGGAGGAGTTTTTGCTGCTTTAATTAATGAAAGATTAGCAAGTCAAAGTGAAGGTGTATTTTTCTTAAGAATAGAAGATACTGATCAAAAAAGAGAAGTAGAAGGTGCTATTGAAGATACAATCCAAACAATGAAAAACTTTGGTATGGAATTTAATGAAGGTATGACAGGTGAGGATACTGAAGTTGGTAACTATGGTCCATACAGACAAAGTTTAAGAAGAGAAATCTATGCAACATTTGCTAAGGATTTAGTTAAGAAAGGATTAGCTTATCCTTGTTTCTGTACTCCAGAAGAGTTAAATGCTGTTAGAGAAAAACAAATGGCTGAAAAAGTTACTCCAGGGTATCATGGTGAATATGCAACTTGTAGAAATATATCTCCTGAAGAAGCTATTAAGAGAATAGAAAATGGTGAAAGCTACATAGTAAGACTTAAGTCACCTGGAAAAGAAGAAAATAGAGTGGAATTCCATGATCTTATAAAGGGAGATACTTCATTCCCAGAAAATACTCAAGATATAGTAATAATTAAGTCAGATGGACTTCCAACATATCACTTTGCACATGCAATTGATGATGCATTAATGCATACAACTCATGTAATAAGAGGAGAAGAATGGTTATCATCACTTCCGATTCATGTACAATTATTTGACGTTTTAGGATTCGATAGACCTAATTATGCACATATACCAACAATAATGAAAAATGATAATGGCTCTAAGAGAAAGTTATCTAAGAGAAAAGATGCAGAAGCAGCAGTTTCTTACTATAAAGAAGTTGGATATCCAACAGAAGCTGTTATTGAATACTTATTAAATATAATAAATTCAAGCTATGAAGATTGGAGAGCTGAAAATCCAACTGCTGACTATCATGAATTCCCAGTTGCTTTAGATAAAATGAGCAAGAGTGGAGCATTATTTGATATAGTTAAGTTAAATGACGTAAGTAAAGATGTTATTTCTAAGTTTAAAGCTGAAAAAGTATATGATGCATATACTACTTGGGCTAAGGAATATGATAAAGAAATGTTTGAATTAGTTACAGCTAATGAAACTATGTCAAAAGAAGTATTTAACATTGATAAAGAAGGTCCAAAGCCAAGAAAAGACTTTGCTAAGTGGGATGAAGTTAAATCTAAGATATTCTATTTCTTTGATGAATTATTTAATGAAGAAACAGAAGATAAAATAGAATTACCTAAGACTTTAGAACTTGATGCAGCTAAAGAAATAATTAAAGTATATGCTGAAAAGTTCACATTTAATATAGGAAGCCAAGAAAACTGGTTTGAAGAATTAAAATCAATAGGTTTAGACTTAGGTTACTGTGCAAATAGAAAAGAATACAAGGCTAATCCAGATCAATATAAGGGAATGATTTCTGATGTAGCTGGAGCTGTAAGAGCAGCTTTAACACACAGAAGTAATACTCCAGATCTTTACACTATAATGCAAATTATAGGTGAAGAAAAGACTAGAGAAAGATTTGCTAAGTTTGTAAAATAGTTTATATAAGAAAAGGCGATGTATTTAATGCATCGCCTTTATTAATTAATTATTTATTTATTTTAAATGAGCTCTTTAAAGACACAATTCTATTAAATACTAAATGATCTGCTGTAGTATCTTTAGGGTCTACATTAAAGTAACCATGTCTAAATAATTGGTACTTATCTTGAGCTTTAGCATCTTTAACTGATGGTTCTATAAATCCATTTAATACAGTTAAAGAGTTAGGATTTATTTGTTCTAAGAAGTGTTTTCCTTCATTTTCTTCTAGATTATCTAATATTAAAGGTTCATATAATCTAAATTCAGCAGGTATTGCAGAATTTACATCTACCCAGTGGATAGTTCCTTTAACTTTTCTTCCTGTAAATCCAGATCCGCTCTTAGTTTCTGGATCATAAGTACAGTGAAGTTCAACTACTTTTCCGTTTTCATCTTTTATTACTTCGTTACATTTTATGAAGTAAGCTCCTTTAAGTCTAACTTCGTTTCCAGGGAATAATCTAAAGTATTTCTTAACTGGAACTTCCATAAAGTCTTCTCTTTCAACATAGATTTCTCTTGAGAAAGTAACTTGTCTTGTACCAGCAGATTCATCTTGAGGATTATTTTCTATTTCTAATAATTCAGATTGTCCTTCTGGATAATTAGTTATAACAACCTTTAATGGATCTATTACAGCCATAGCTCTTAAAGCTTTTGGATTTAGGTCTTCTCTTATAAAGTATTCAAGCATTTGTTCATCAACAGTAGAAGTTGCTTTAGCTACACCAATTGCTTGACAGAAGTTTCTTATTGATTCAGGTGTATAACCTTTTCTTCTTAAACCAGCTACAGTAGGCATTCTTGGATCATCCCATCCATCAACGATACCTTCATCAACTAATAATTTAAGTTTTCTTTTGCTCATTACTGTATTAGTAATATTTAATCTTGCAAATTCATATTGTCTAGGAACTGATTCAAATTCACATTCAGCAACAACCCAATCATATAGAGGTCTGTGATCTGCAAATTCTAATGTACATATAGAATGTGTTATTCCTTCAATAGCATCTTCAATTGGATGAGCAAAATCATACATTGGATATATGCACCATTTATCTCCAGTGTTATGGTGAGTAGAGTGTGAAATTCTATAGATTATAGGATCTCTCATATTCATATTACGAGAAGCCATATCGATTTTTGCTCTAAGAACCTTTGAACCATCTTCAAACTCTCCGTTTTTCATTCTTTCGAAAAGATCTAAGTTTTCTTCGATAGATCTATTTCTATAAGGACTTTCTTTACCAGGAGTAGTTAAAGTTCCTCTATATTCCTTCATTTCTTCAGGAGTTAAATCACAAACATATGCTTTACCTTTCTTTATTAAAAGAATAGCTTTTTCATACATTGTATCAAAGTAGTTTGATGCAAAGAATAAGTTATCCCAATCAAAGCCTAACCACTTAACATCTTCTTTTATAGATTCAACGTATTCAGTATCTTCTTTTACTGGATTTGTATCGTCAAATCTTAAATTTGTTTTTCCTTTAAATTCATCTGCAAGTTGGAAGTTTAAGCATATTGATTTAGCGTGACCAATATGTAAATATCCGTTTGGTTCTGGTGGAAAACGAGTTATTATTTGTTTAGTTCTTCCACTTTCTAAATCGTCTATAACTATATTTCTAACAAAATTAGATGAATTAATTTCATTTGCCATAATATTCAATCCTCTCCTATTGTATTCTCGTAAATTAATCGCTTATTACTAATTTTAGCCCAATATAAAAAAAAAATAAACCCTATCTATCATATATTGCTAATATTTTATATTAATAATTAGAAACTTTAGGTATGATAGAAGTGAAATTTCTTACAGGGCCTTTATAAAATAATTCTTTATTTTCAATATTAATCAAATCTGTTGGCTGCATAAGTTCGGGTAATTTTGGGCTATGCCAAATATTACTGTCTCTTAATATTTCTGAAACAAATTGAGAACAGAAGTAATGATGTTCTCTTTTCCAAGGCTTGTCCATTAATACTGTAAATAAACCTAAGAAGTTATATTTGTAACGTTCACTAGAGTATATATATTTATTTATTTGCGATAAAAGTGCTTTATATTGATTAGACGTAATAGGGATTCTATAAATTAAAATTTCACATTTAGAGAATCGTTGATATACCCCTTCGTACAAGTTTTCTATAGCAAATCCTCCGTAAAATGGATTATTTGGATTTACTCTTCCAAAGGAATACATGTGGGTAAAGTTATCGTCTAAACTTAAAGATGCATGGGTATAATCGCCTTGAGTTACAAAACCTATGGATTTTGAAAGCCACGTTCCTGTTTTTGATAAAACTAAATATATATATGTATTCTGATTCATAAAGAACTCCTCAAACTATATTTAGTTATTATTATATACTAATTACGATAAATTTCTACATTATTTATCAAAATATAATACATACACTTTATGGCTATCATCATTTTCTTTGAAAGTTATAGAAATAGATACAGGATTTTCTGAATGAGAATAAGAAACATCATAAATTATGTATATATAACCATTTCTTTTTTCACCTGCATAAAAACTTAATGATTCAAAAGATCCAAGTTCCCTTAGAATTTCGCTGCCTTCTTTTTGGAATGTTCCTAGAGTATATGAATCTTTCATATCATCACTTAAGTAAGATGAAAAGGTATCATAATCTAATTGATTAATTGAGTTTAATAAAATAGATGTAATATTATCAGAATAACTATTAACTTCTGAATAATCTAATTTCGAAGCACAACCAAATAAAGAAAAAGATATTAGTATTGTGCATAATATACTAGATAGTTTTTTCATGAAAAAATCTCCAATCTTATTAATAAATAAAATATACATTAATAATAATATATATTTTAATTTATTAATAGAGAAGTAAAACATGAAAAAATATCATAAAAATTAATATATTTATATTTTTGTATATTTAGTAAATGTGCTAGAATTAGTTGGAAATATTAACTTTAAGAGGAGAGAAACGATGTTAGGAACTATAGTAAATTGTATTGCTATTATAGTAGGCTCTATAGTAGGGCTTATTGCAAATGGGAAGATTCCAGAAAAAATTAGTGAAACCATAATGAAAGGACTAGCTTTGAGTGTATTATATATGGGAATTTCTGGAGCTTTAAAAGGTGAAAATTCAATGGAAATGATAATATGTATTGCTATTGGAGCTTTTATAGGGGAGTTAATAGATATAGATAAGAGATTAATTCAGTTAGGTGATTATTTAGAAAGTAAATTTAAAAGTAAATCAGAGAAAGTTTCTATATCAGAAGGATTTGTAACTTCAAGTTTATTATTTTGTGTAGGTGCTATGTCTTTGGTTGGAGCATTAGAGAGTGGACTAAAGGGAAATCATACTACACTTTTTGCAAAATCAATGCTTGATGGGATTTGCTCAATTATTTTTACATCTACTTTAGGTATTGGAGTTGTGTTATCTGTGGTAACTGTACTAATATATCAAGGAACTATTACAATATGTGCTGGATTTTTAAGTGGTATATTAAGTACAACTGTTATTGAAAGTATGTCAGCTGTTGGAAGTCTTCTTATAATAGGACTAGCTATAAATATTTTATGTGATAAAAATATTAAGGTTGCAAATCTTTTGCCAGCTATATTTATACCTATTATTTATAATTTATTTTAATTAAATTAGATTAAACTAAATGTGATATAATATTTTAGTATTTGGAAAGGAGGAGTTTTTATGGATTTAAAATCATTACTTAATAAAGAACAGTACGAAGGAGCTACTACGGTAGAAGGTCAAGTTCTTATCCTAGCAGGAGCTGGTTCAGGAAAAACAAGAGTTTTAACATATAGAATGGCTCATATGATAGAGGATTTAGGCATACCTCCTTATAAAATATTAGCTATAACTTTTACAAATAAAGCAGCTAAGGAAATGAAGGATAGAGTAAAAGGAATTGTTGGTGATAAAGCTGAAGATATGTGGATATCTACTTTTCACTCAACTTGTGTAAGAATACTTAGAAGAGAGATAGAGCATTTGGGCTATAGAAGTAGTTTTACGATTTATGATTCATCAGATCAGAAAACTCTTTTAAATGAATGTATGAAAGCTCTTAATATAAATGATAAAGATATTTCTCAAAAGGAGATAATGGGTAAAATAAGTAGAGCTAAAGATAAGATGAAGACACCAGAAAGTTATAAAAGAGAATTTGAAAGTAACTTTAGAGAAAATAAAATAGCAGATGTTTATCTTATGTATCAAAAAAGACTTAAAGAAAATAATGCTATGGACTTTGATGATCTTATTTTTAAAACAGTTCAATTATTTAAGAAGTGTCCTGATGTATTAGAATTTTATCAAAGAAAGTTCCAATATATAATGGTAGACGAGTATCAAGATACTAATGGTGCACAATATGAGTTAGTTAAGTTGCTTGCAGCTAAGAATAAGAATATTTGTGTGGTAGGGGACGATGATCAATGTTTATCTAAAGATACTTTAATTAATCGAAGTGGAGAATTAGTAAAGATATCAGATATAAAAGAAGGAGATACAATATTAACAGCTATAGGAAATGGTGAAGCTGAATATAGAAAAGTATCTAGTGTATCTAAAAAGCCTTATGATGGTAAATTAGTTGAAGTTGTTACTAAAGAAGGCAAGGTAATTAAAGGAACTTCTAGTCATTTAACTTTTAGCAAAGTAGAGTTTAAAGATGATTTATTTTATGTTTACTTGATGTATAAAGAAAATATGGGATATAGAATAGGTCAAACATCGTCTGTTAGAAGTAGGGATGGTGAACTTGTAAGTGGATTAGCAGTTAGGCTAAACGGTGAACAGGCAGATAAAATATGGATTTTAAAAGTATGTTCATCTAAGGCGGAAGCTACATACTATGAAGAATACTATTCTGTTAAATATGGATTACCTAAGTGGGTATTTAATGCTAGAGGAATAAATTTAAGTGTAACTCAAGAAGATATAAATAGGTTATTTAAAGAATTAGATACTATAGGTTGTGCAGAAATCTTAATGGATAAGGAAGGTCTATTTAAAGATTATCCACATCATATGAGTTCGGCTGTAATAAGAGGAGAAACGGTAAGAAATAGGGTAAATGTTACTTTCTTTGGAGGAAGAAAAAATGCAGAAGGTATTTATTCTCATAGGATAGGTGTAAATTCATCTGGAGAAGAATTTAAAAATAAACTTGTTGAAGCAGGTTTTAATGTTAGAGAAGGTAATAGAAATACATTTAGAGTAGAAACAGAACGTGCTTTATTTGACGATGCAGAAGAATTTAGTAAATCTATAATAAAAACTTTAGATGACTTTGAAATTACTAAAAAAGCAAAGCTTACAGTTGATGAGAGTTTTTGGTTTATGCCTTTAGGAAGTCTTAGAAAAGGGATGAAGATAGTAATTTTTGAAAATGGAAAAGTTATAAAGGATGAAGTAGTAGAAGTTAATCTTATTGAATATAATGACTTTGTATATGATTTAAATTTAGAAGGTACAAGAAATTATGTTGCAAATAATATAGTGGTTCATAATTGCATCTACGCTTGGAGAGGGGCTGATATAAGTAATATATTAGACTTTGAAAAAGACTATCCAGATGCAAAGGTAATTAAGCTAGAACAAAACTATAGATCTAAAGGTAATATTCTAGATGCAGCAAATGTAGTTATTGCAAATAATGCTAATAGAAAGAGTAAAGCTCTTAGAACTGAACAAGAATCAGGAAGTAAGATAAAGGTATATAGAGCCTTTGATGATAGAGCAGAAGGGGATTTTGTATCTAAGACTATAGAAGAAATTAAAGAAAAAGAAGGCAGAAAAAATGAGGATTTTGCTATACTTTACAGAACAAATGCTCAGTCACGTATATTCGAGGAAACTTTAAGAAGAAGAGGTATTGCATATAAAATAGTTGGCGGTACTAGATTCTATGATAGAAAGGAAATTAAGGACTTAATTTCATATTTAAAGGTTCTAGTAAATCCTCAAGATGATATAAGTTTAAAAAGAATAATAAATGTTCCAAAGAGAAGTATAGGTGATGCAACAGTACAAAAGGTTCAAGAATTTGCAGATAATTTTGAACTGGATTTATGGGATGCATTAGGAGAAGCTAGAGGTATTCCAACATTAACACCTAGAAATGCTACTTGTATAGAAAAGTTTACTGATCTTATGGAAGAATTTATGAACTTAAAAGAAGTAGTAACTCCATCTGTATTAATTGAAAGTATTTTGAAGGATACTGGATATTTAGAGGCTTTAGAAAAGTCGGGAGAAATAGAAGATAAAAGTAGAATAGAAAACTTAAAAGAACTAGTATCAGATGCTGTTGATTTTGAGAAAAATAGTGAAGATAAATCTTTAGAAGCTTACTTAGAAAAAGTATCTTTAGTGCAAGATACTGATAAATTAGATGAAGAAGAAGATGGTGAAGGTTCTGTTGTACTTATGACTATTCATAGTGCAAAGGGACTAGAATTCCCAGTAGTATTTATAGTAGGTATGGAAAATGGATTATTCCCAAGTGTTACTGATATGGATAAAGAAGACAAAATGGAAGAAGCTAGAAGACTTTGTTATGTTGCTATAACTAGAGCGAAAGAAAGCTTATATATGACTTCTGCTGAAATGAGAAGAGTATTCGGTAGAACAGTTAGCTATAGTCAATCAGATTTCCTTGGAGAAATAAAGCCAGAACTTAAAGAATATATAAGTAATAGAGGTTCATCAACTTCAGTATTACCTAAGACTGGATTTACTAGAAATCCACATGGTTTAAGAGGTTCTATGTATGGAACAAGAACAACTTCAAATTCTATAAATACTAAGCCATCAGGAAATACTATAAATAGTGATGAATTGACTATAGGTAAGAAAGTTAAACATCCTAAGTTTGGAGTAGGAACTATAGTTACAATATCTTCAGCAGGAGATGATAAGAAGTTAACTGTTGCGTTTGATAAGCAAGGAGTAAAGATATTATTGCTATCACTAGCTAATTTAGAGATATTGTAAGTTGGAGCTGGAGGAGAAAAGTTTTGGATAACAAGAAGAGAATAGAAGAATTAGTAGAAGAATTAAATAAATATTCTTATGAATATTATGCTTTAGATAATCCTACTGTTACAGATAAGGAATATGATTTAAAGTATGATGAACTTAAAAGACTAGAAAAGGAAGAGGGTTATGTTCTTCCTTATTCTCCAACATTAAGAGTAGGAGATGTAGTATTAGAAGGCTTTAGTAAGTATACTCATAAAGCAAGACTATGGAGTATGGATAAAGCTCAAACTTTACAAGAGATAATAGATTGGCATAATAGAAATAAGAAATTCGTTGAAGAAATGAGAGCTAGAGGAGAAGATTTACCAGATTTAAAGTATGTATTAACTAAAAAGTTTGATGGATTAACAATAAACTTAACATACAATGAGGATGGAATTTTAGAAACAGCAGCCACTAGAGGAACAGGAGCTATAGGAGAAAATGTTACTGCCCAAGTAAAAACTATTAAATCTATACCTTTGAAGACTAATACTAATGATTTATTAGAAGTTCATGGTGAAGCTGTTATGACTATAGAAGCTTTTAATAAGTACAATGAAACTGCAGAAGTGCCATTAAAGAATTTAAGAAATGGTGCTGCAGGTGCTTTGAGAAATTTAAATGTAAAGGAAACTGCAAGAAGAAATCTTTCAGCCTTTTTCTATGATATTGGTTATAAAGAAGGAACAGGTTTTAAGTCTTATCTAGAAATGATGGACTATATTAAGGAAATGGGACTTCCAATGGATGATTATATGGAAGTATGTACATCTGTTGAAGAAATAGAAAAACAAATTAATTATATTAGAGACATAAGATTTGATTTGAATTATGATATCGATGGGTTGGTTATAGCAATAGATGATATTAGAACTAGAGAACTATTAGGATACACTGTAAAGTTCCCTAAGTGGGCTATTGCATATAAGTTTGAAGCTCAAGAAGCTACTACAACTCTTTTGGATGTAGAATGGAATGTAGGAAGAAGTGGAAGAGTTGCGCCTACAGCAATATTAGAACCAGTAGAACTTGCAGGAGTTACAGTTAAAAGAGCAACGCTTAATAATATGGATGACATTCATAGAAAAGGTGTTAAAATAGGAGCAGAAGTATTTGTTAGAAGATCTAATGATGTTATACCTGAAATAATGGGTGTAGTACCAGAAAGTTTAGATGAAGCTAAGGAAATACTAGCACCAGAAACATGTCCTAGTTGTGGAAGCCATTTAGTATTAGATGGAGCTCATTATTTCTGTGAGAATACTTTATCTTGTAAACCTCAAATGGTTAAGAGTATTGTTCATTATGGTTCTAGAGAAGCTATGAATATTGCAGGATTTTCAGAGAAAACAGCAGAACAATTATTTGAAAAGTTAAACATAAAATCTATATCAGATTTATATAAAATTACTAAAGAACAATTATTAACATTAGATAAATTTAAAGAAAAAAAGGCACAAAACATTTTAGATGCTATAGAGAAGAGTAAAGATTGTGAATTATATGCATTTATATATGCATTAGGTATACCTAACGTTGGTGTAAAAACAGCAAAGGATTTAGTAAATACATTTAAATCTATTGAAGGTTTAAAGAATGCTACCTTTGATGAATTAGTTAAGGTTCCAGATGTGGGTGATATAGTAGCACAATGCGTTATGGAATTCTTTAAGGAAGAAAAGGTATTAGCAACAATAGATGAATTATTAAGTCTTGGAGTAAATCCTAAATATGAAGAACTAGAAGTAGTTGAAAGTATATTTGCAGGAAAAACTGTAGTTGTAACAGGTACTTTAGAAAATTACACAAGAGGAAGCATAAAAGAAAAATTAGAATTACTAGGAGCAAAGGTATCAGGAAGCGTAAGTAAGAAAACTGATTATGTACTTGCTGGAGAAGAAGCTGGATCTAAGCTTACTAAGGCTATAGATTTAGGAGTTAAGGTTATATCAGAAAAAGAATTTGAAGAGATGATAGGTGAGTAGTTTTGAAAAAGTTTATTAACGTAATGACAATAGTAAGTGCAAGCATTACAAGTATATTTATAATATTGACAATATTAACTTCACATCAATTTATTTACGTTGGACAATTATTTTATTCTTATGTACCAATACAGGTGGGATTAGCGATAACTATGAGTTTTTTAGCTATTAGGTTTTGGTTGTATGAGCATGGAATGAGAAAGATTGGATATTCTGCTTTGAGTTTATCTATAACTGTAATATTACTATTATCAATCAATGTGGTTAGATGATGTATTTATACTACAAGGTAACTTATGAAGTTAAATTTATAAGTTACCTTATTTTTAAAATTTGAAAAATATATGAATATAAAAATATATGAATATAAAAATATATGAATATAAAAATATATGAATATAAAAATATATGAATATAAAAATAAATAAGTATGCATCAAAAAATAATTTGATGCATACTTATTTATTTTTATTTTATATTTTTTAAGTTTTCAAATTCAGAAATATTTTCTTCGTTGTCTAAATCAAATTCATTTATAGAAGACTTATTTTCATTTATAAGATCTTCCTTTGAATAAGAGGTAGTGTTTGTAGAAATAACATCTAACTTTTCGTGAATTTTTTCTAATATGTAATTATTATATCTCATTTGTTGAAAGGCTTTTAAAGCAACTATAAATAACCATATGCCTATAAACATAAAAGTGGCCATAAAAAGAATTCCAACAATACATGTTGCACCTAATAAAATAGACATAGTTTTAACCTCCTAAAGATTATAATAACATTATATCATATAAAATATACAAATATAGAAATTTTATTCCTGTAATAAATAGAGATGATTAAATATATATAATATGGATATAATTATAAATACAAATCACAAGGGAGATTGCTCTATGAAAAAAAAATTTTTGATTTCGTTATTTGTAATTATTTTATTTACTTTAATTTTTAGTTTTATAGAAGTTCAAGAACCTAATAAAGTTAACGAGGTTAATCCTATAGTTTTATCAATTAATAATATTCCTAATTCTTTAAGCAAAGTATCCAACTTAACTAAAGAAGAGGAAAACATTATATGTGCTACAAGCAGGGGATTAGTAAAAATTAATGAGAAAGGAGTTATTGAAGGAGATTTAGCTAAAGATGTTGAAGTGAAGTCTGACGGATTGGAATTTAATTTTATTTTAAGAGAAGATATATATTGGAGTGATGGAAAACCTATAGATAGTAATGATGTGAAAGGTTTCTTTAAAGAATTATTACAAAGTGAAGATGAAAGTGATATAGATGCTTTATTAAATGTATATGGAGCAAGTGAGTTTAAGAAAAGAAAAATAGACTTTGATAAAGGAGTAGCTATATCTACAGTGAATAATGTTATTAATATAAGGCTTAATCAAAAAGATATAAATTTTTTATTAAAGTTAACTAAACCTCAATATAGACTTAGAAAATCACTTGCTTTATGGGGAGATTTAAAGCAATATTATAAAAATATAGTTTATTCTGGAGACTATTATATAAATGATTTTTCAGAGGATAAATTAGAATTAGTAAATAATAAAAAAATAGAAAAGAATATATTAATTATAAAAGATTTAAATACTGAAAAAGCTATGGCCTCATACGAAGTTGGAGACAGAGATATTGTAATTAACCCTCCTAAAAGTACATTGAAAAAGCTATATGATGAAGAACTAGGCAGATATTATCCTACTAAAAAAGGAATATATTTATATATAAATAGTATTAAGGAAAAAATGAGTTTGGATGTTAGGAGAAGTTTAAGTTTATATATAGTGAAAAGTATAAAGGATTTTGAGGAAAACAATATAAATGCTATAGAAGCAGCTGAAGGAAGTTATTTTAGAAAAGATAAGGAAGATTTAGAAAAGTTACAAAGTAGAAAGGTAAGTTTGAGTAAATCTACGGAATGTACATTACCTAATAAAATATTAGCAGTAGTAGAAAATACAGAAGATTTAAAGGAATATATAAAATATTTAGCTGAATATTTTAAAGAAAAGGATATTGAATTAGAATACAAATTTGAAACAAAATCTAATATAGAGAATAAAGATTTAAGAAATAAGTATGATATGGTCTTTATAGAATATGATGCAGACGATAAGAATAGAGAAGTCTTATATGATAAGATAAGAAAATTATGTAATGAGTCTTTTGACAACTTAGTTATAGAAAATAATGTGTTTAATCTATATAAGGTAGTGCCTTTAATGTTTATGAACAATAATATGGCTTTATCGGAAAAAGCTAATAAAGTGCTTTTTGATAGTAACGGAAATTTAGATTTTTCAAGGTTATAAATAAAAAAAGTAGAGAATTCGTTGTGTAAATTGAAGATCTCTACTTTTTACAATAACTCTTTATAGTTTTTAGAATTAAGTAATAGAATCGCTATTATTATTTGGCAAAGTTGATGTAGTAGTACTATCATCAGGAGTGTCTACTGTTTCCTTACATTGGTTGGATTCTATACTTGGATTTTCTTGACTGCTTTTTAGAAAACACATTTCATTAATTATATCTTCTGAAAGATAGTGGATGAAAATATAGAAAATGAATAGATTTTTATTGCTATCAAAACTATCTTTAGTTTTATTAAATACATTTTTTTTGCGAGAGTATACAATACTTTTTGCAAATATAGGAGCCATACCAGAAGATTCTGGAGTAGGCAAGTTAGGCATCCTAAAAAAACTTTCTTCTAACATATCATTAGAATGAAGAGACAAGCCTCTATATCTTTCTGTTTCATCTAATGTAGGTGCTTCTGGCCAGCTTAGTACTAGTCCTGAGTTTACAAAGTACCTTTTAAAAAGACTTGAAATCATATTTCTGTTTTCAGATTCAGAATCAGTATCTTTGGTGAAGTTTAAGACTAAGATAAAATAGAAGCATATTTCTAAGGCAGAGTATTTAATTTCTTTTTTATCAGTAAGTTTTATGAATATACCTTTATCGTTATCATATAGACTTATAAGTTTATTATATATTTCCTTGCTTTTTTCTTTAAAAGAGATAATATCAGTATGTTTATAAGAATCCATTAAGGTTAATGCAAAAAGAGAACAGCTATCTAAAGAAGAACTATAATAATCTTTTTCGTCAAATTTATTAATTAAAAAGTCGCTTAAATCAATAATAATCATTTTAGCATCTTGGTCTTTTGATAAATTGTAAAATAAATTAAAAGCAAAAAGTATTTCAGTTCCTTCACTAAATGACAGGTTGTATAAAGATTCTTTAAAGTCTTTGAACATTTGTAGTATTTGCAGTGCAAAGTTCTTATATTCTTCACTTGAAGGTTCAGATTTATAGTAATAATAGAACATATAATAACTTACCATCATATAAGCTTGATCTGAAAAGCTGAATTTTTTATTTCTATCTATTAAATTAAATCCTTTAGAATTACTATCAGATATATTCTTTTTTTCTATAAATACACCTTCGGAGTTTCTTAAGTTTTCATAATAAAAATCTAATTGCTGTTTTGCTAAAAATGAGTAGGATTCTTCCAGTGAATCAACATTTCTATTATCCTTTTTATAATTAGAATAATAATCTGATAATTCAAGTAAACACATAGTCATAAGGGCGTTTGTAGTAGGATTTACATCTTTTTTGAAAGAATTTTCATCAAAACTTTTAGAATTTTTACTATGAATAAAGTTTGGTGAGGATTTTCTGTATAAGCAAATTAGTGGAGAAAATTTATCCAATATGCTAAGATTATCATTAGAAGATGAAGATCTTTTATAATTCTTAAAAGGGGATAAAATTCCGCATTTCGAGCTAAGAGCAAGAGTCTTTATTGCATCTCTAGAAAGAAAGAAAAGTTGACCTTCTATATCTTTGATAGAGAGGCTATTCATTCTAAAAAATGGACCTATATATCTCAATTAATTCACCTCATATTTAATATTCTTATTTAATTAATATGAGATAAATTTTGAAATAGTGCAAAAAATCAAATTTATAGAGTGTTTTTTTTTAGAATAGGAATTTTGGAGATAAAGATTTATTAATATGAATTAAGGAATATAATTATTAATATACGTGTATTAGAAGAAAATTAATAAAAGTAAGAGTATTTTAAGTTTGAATAGAGTAGAATTATTATTAGGAAAATTAAAGATTATCAATAAATTAAAGAAAAGGTGGATAATTGACGATGAGAGTGGATGGAAGAAAGAAAGATCAATTAAGACATATAAAGATAACTAGAAATTATACAAAGTATGCAGAAGGATCGGTTTATATAGAAGTTGGTGATACTAAAGTACTTTGTAATGTATCTGTTGAAGAAAAAGCACCACCATTTTTAAAAGGAACTGGTCAAGGATGGATTACTGCTGAATATAATATGCTGCCTAGAGCAACAGGAACTAGAAAGGTAAGAGATATAGCAAGATTAAAGGTAGATGGTAGATCTATGGAGATACAAAGACTTATAGGAAGAGCTTTAAGATCTGTAGTTGATTTAAAAGCTTTAGGTGAAAGAACTCTTTGGGTTGACTGCGATGTAATTCAAGCTGACGGAGGTACTAGAACATCAGCTATTTCAGGTGCCTTTGTTGCTATGGTTGATGCGGTTAATAAACTCCATAAACATAGACCTTTTAAGATATATCCTATTAGAAGCTTTGTAGCAGCTACAAGCGTTGGAGTGGTAAATGGAGAAAAGTTATTGGATTTGTGTTATGAAGAGGATTCTAATGCAAAAGTTGATATGAATATTATTATGACTGATGAAGGTGGTATTGTAGAAGTTCAAGGTACTGGTGAAGAAAGTCCTTTTAATAGAAGTGAATTAAATGAATTATTAGACTTGGGTGAAAAAGGTATAAAACAAATGATACAGGCACAAAAAGATGTTTTAAAAATGGATTCTTTATGGATTGGTACAGGAGGAAATAAATAAACATATGAATAAAATTATATTAGCAAGTAATAATCAACATAAAATAATGGAGATTAAGGAGATATTAAAAGATTTAGATATAGAGATAAAATCATTAAAAGATGAGAATATTTCTATAGATGTAGAAGAGGATGGTAAGACATTTGAAGAAAATGCTAAGAAAAAGGCTAGTGAAATAGCTGAATATTTAAATGCACGTGGTGATGAAGGTTTTATTGTTATGTCTGACGATTCAGGTCTTGAAGTGGATTTTTTAAATGGCGCCCCAGGAATATATTCAGCAAGATATGCTGGAGTTCATGGAGATGATAAGGCTAATAATGAAAAGCTATTAAAAGAACTTAAAGATGTACCAGAAGAAAAGAGAGGTGCAAAATTTGTATGCGCAATAGCTTTGGTTAATGATAAGAATAGATATATATCTATAAGAGGAGAAGCTAAGGGTATTATTTTAACAGAACCAGTGTGTGAAGGTGGTTTTGGCTATGATCCTTTATTTTATTATGAACCTTTAAAAAGAACATTTAGTGAACTGTCTACTGAGGAAAAGAATTCCGTAAGTCATAGAGGTGTAGCATTAAAAAAATTAAAAGATGATATAGAGAAGTTACTATAGAATAAATTATTGAGGTGAGAGTTTGAAGATAGCAGTAATAAGCGATACACATAGAGATTTAAGATATATTGAGGCTGCAAAGAAGTATATTAGAGATACGGATATATTAATTCATTTAGGGGATAATATAGATGATGTACAAGAATTATCTAAAGGGTATAAAGGAAAAGTATATGCTGTAAAAGGTAATTGTGATTATCTTGATTCATATCCATCAGAACAGATAATTGATGTAGAAGGGAAAAAGATATTCTTTACACATGGACACAACTATGGAGTAAAAATGTCTTTAAATAATATATACTATAAAGGAAAGGAAGTAGGGGCAGATATAGTTTTGTTTGGCCATACTCATGTGGCCATTATTGAAGAGGAAGATGGAATAATATTAATGAATCCTGGAAGTATATCTTTGCCTAGAATAAATGGAAGATATATAGGTTTTATAAATATAGAGAAAGAAAAGGATATAGATATATATTTGAAAGAAGTAAATTAATAAGCCTAAAATAATTAAATATTATAGAAAAAGCTATTGGATTTAAAGGTGATTAAACGAAATTATCTTCAATATTCTCTTTTTTTCGATATAAGTTAAAAAAAAATAAAAAAAGGTATTGACGTATTAGTAAACTTACTGTAGAATAATCCTTGTCGTTGCGAGATGTAGCGATGAGGAAACCGGGGTGTGGCGCAGATGGTAGCGCGCATGGTTTGGGACCATGAGGTCGCAGGTTCGAGACCTGTCACCCCGACCATTATGCGGGTATCGTATATCGGTAATACTCCAGCCTTCCAAGCTGGAAAGGTGGGTTCGATTCCCACTACCCGCTCCATTGCAACAAGATGTTGCTTTTTATTTTGCGTGTTTAGCTCAGCTGGATAGAGCAACGCCCTTCTAAGGCGTGGGCCAGGAGTTCGAATCTCTTAACACGCACCAAAGTGTGGTGAACGTAGTTCAGTTGGTAGAGCGCCAGTTTGTGGCACTGGTTGTCGTGGGTTCGAGTCCCATCGTTCACCCCATATTGTAGGGATATCGCCAAGCGGTAAGGCACCAGATTTTGATTCTGGCATTCGTAGGTTCGAATCCTGCTATCCCTGCCAAGTGTGGTTTACTAGCTCAGTCGGTAGAGCACTTGACTTTTAATCAAGGTGTCCGGGGTTCGATTCCCCGGTAAGCCACCAAATATTAAATGCAGATGTGGCGGAATTGGCAGACGCACTAGACTTAGGATCTAGCGCCTTAGGCGTGGGGGTTCGACTCCCTTCATC